>JBKKAU010001004.1:0-2975 GCA_046714475.1 Thermoanaerobaculia bacterium | reverse complement strand
CCTTGTAGCCGAACAGCTCGTCCTCGTAGGTCTCGTAGGGGCCGATCGTGACCTCGACTGGGGCGTCGAGGTCCATCCAGGCCACGTCGCTCTCGTAGTAGTCATCGGAGAGGAAGGCGTCGGCCCGCAGGGTGAGATAGCGCTTGAGCGAGGCGTTGTCGGTCCCCGCTGCGGCCTCGCGCAGCAGCTTGGCGGCGGGCTCCAGCCACTGCCGGTACTCCTGCGAGTAGGGCACCGCGGTCAGGCCGCGGTCCGGGCCGCGGCGGATCACCGTGAAGGTCGAGGTGAAGCGCTCCCGGTCGCCGGGGTTCTTCTCGATCCAGGCCTCGAACTCCTCCTTGGTCATGTCCTCGGGGTAGTAGCCGGCGCCTTCGGGGTGGGGCTTGTCGCCGATGAACGGCTTGCGCTCGTCGAGCCGGTCCCAGGGGCCGAAGTTGATGCGGAAGTACTCGCGGGCCGCATCGGCGTCCTGCCAGGTGGCGATTTTCTGTTGCATCTCGGGGTTCCCGGTCCAGGCCTGGCGCAGGAAGATCTCGTCCATGTAGCGAGAGGCCTCGACCAGCTTGTCGAGCACCCTGCGGTCGGCCTCCGACAGGGCGGAGAGGTCGGCCTGGAGAGGCGTGCGGGAGAACTTGGCGACTCGGGCTTGGATATCAGGCACGATCTGGCCCTCCGCGGCGGGCGTGGTCGAAGCGGCGGGGTCCGCCGAGGCCCCCGAGGCGCCGGAGGGCTCCTCGGGCGCCGGGTTGCAGGCCGTCACCGCGAGCGCCCCGAGGCAGACGAGGCAGACGAGGATCAAACGCATCGCATCTCCTTTCGTTCGTGTCCATCCCGCCTATCGTGGCACACCGATCGCATGGGGTCCAAGCGGCACGCTCCGCTGCCGGAGCGCAAGGAGACGGGACATGGTGGAACGAGTGAAACCCTACAGGCTCTCGGTCAACTACTGGGGAACGGGTATGAAGCGCCGTAGCTGGATAGCCCTCCTCCTGGCGCTGCTCGCCGCGGCCCCCGCCGCCGCCCAGGACGTGGCCTTCAGAGGTTGGGGGGTGCGGGCCGGCGTCTCGGACGACCCGGACCAATTCGTGGCCGGGGTGCAGGCCAACTTCGGCGAGATCATCCCGGACCTGCGGCTCCAGCCCAACTTCGAGGTCGGGTTGGGCGACGACCACACCATCTTTTCCGTCGGGGTGCCGGTCCACTACCGTTTCCCGGTCGACGGTCTGACGTTGTACGGCGGCGCCGGCCTGGTGCTCGCCTGGGTCGACCGGGACCTGCCGCGCGACGGCCGCAACGGCGAGAATGACGATACCGAGTTCGTGATCGGCCCGCTTGCCGTCGGCGGCGTCGAGTGGCCGATCGGCGCGAGCGAGCTGTCCACCGAGCTGAACGTCAGCGGCGGCGACCTGCCGACGTTGAAGTTGATGCTGGGCTGGATGTTCTAGTCTTCCGGCAGCTCCCGGAGGGCGGCGCGGACCGCGAGCTCGAGGACCTTTTCCCCTTCGACCAGATAGGTGCGGCGGGGCTCGACCGCGAAGGCCAGTGTCAACTCGGCAACAGGCGCCTCGGGCTCCAGCAGCACGAGCAGCGCGGGAGCGAGGTCGGTCCGCTGATAGACCCAGGTCTCGACGACGAGGTTGCGGCTGTGGATGGCGGGCTTGGCGCCCGGTTGGCCCGGGTCCCAGGTGGGGACGCGTTTCTGGCTGTAGCGCTGGACGGAGGGCGGCCCCAGCAGGATCAACGCCCGGCCGCGGTCGGTCAGGCTGCCGCGCCGGCCGCCTTCCGAGTAGAGCCGGTCGGCCGCGTCGACCCGTTCATAGAAGGTCCGCGCCAGCTCGTTGCCGGGCGTCTCCGGATCGGGGTCGCGCCGGTCCCAGAACGCTTCCAGGAACAGGATCGCGTCCTGAGTGGAACGCAGCCGCCTGGCATCCCGCTGCTCGTCCGGCAGCATCAGCCAGCGGGTCGGGCCATCGACCAGCTGGCTGGCTCCCGAGGCCGGCGAGGAGCCGCCCGGAGACTGGCAGGATGTCGCCAGCCACGCCAGCCAGGTCAGCAGGATCGGGACGGTGGCAAGCCGTCGTCCCGCGCGAACACGTCCAACCATGCGGTCTCCGGACGGCGTCAGTGCACGTTGTCCCCCTCGGCCGGCTCCGGCGCCTCGCGGATGACGCCGAAGGCCTGCTCGTAGCGCTCCAAATTGGCGCTCAGAGCCCGGATGATGCGCTTGAAGTGGCCGGGGCTGGTTATGAGGCGAGAGGTCACCACGCCCTGCGGGGGCACGAAATTGATGAAGTCGAGGATGAACTCCTCGCGCGTATGGGTGATGCGGAGCAGGTTGGAGTAGCGACCCTTGAGCTCTTCGTCGCTGATCTTTACGTTGAGTCCCGTCGTGGGCTCGTCGGCCATGATGTCCTCCTGGGGTGAGCTCCCATGCTACAGCGAAGCCGGCAGGCGGAGGTAGACCGCGAGGTCGGCGACGTTGGTCCCGGTGGGGCCGGTCTCCAGGACCGCGCCGGGGACGGCGGCGAGCGCGGTATAGGAGTCGTGGCGCTCCAGGGCCGCCTCCGGATCGACGCCTGCCCGCCGCGCCGCCTCCCAGGACCGGTTGTCGACCACCGCGCCGGCGTAGCGGCTCGGGCCGTCCTCGCCGTCGGTGGCCAGGGCCAGCACCGCTTCGACGGAGCCGGGAAGCGCGTCCGCCAGCTCGCGCGCCGAGGCCAGGGCGAGCTCCCCGTTCCGGCCGCCGTGCCCGGCATGGTCCAAAGTAACCGTGGTCTCTCCGGCCAGGACTACCACGAGTTTCTGCCCAAGGGAACGCCCCCGCGCCACCAACTCGCGGCCCGCGACGGCGGCCTCGCCGGCGAGGTCGCCGTCCACCGCCGTGAACCCGTGCCGCCGCGCCTCTTCGAGGACCGCCTGCGCCGCCGTGCGCCCGCCGGCCAGCAGCACGGTCTCGACGCGCGCCAGGGCCGGGT
>JBKKAU010001003.1:0-1444 GCA_046714475.1 Thermoanaerobaculia bacterium | reverse complement strand
GTCTCCGGCCAGGTTTGCCGCGTCGAGGCGCGGCACCACATAGGCCACCAGCACGGGCTCTCCCGCCGCGCCCGGCCGCGCCGCGACCACCGCCTCCTTCACTCGCGGGTGCCGCGCCAGGGCGGCTTCGATCTCCCCCGGCTCGATCCGCACCCCGCGCAGCTTGACCTGGGAGTCGATCCGGCCGAGGAAGTCGAGCCGGCCGTCCGGCCGCCAGCGGACCCGGTCGCCGGTGCGGTAGAGGCGGTCCCCCGATCCTCCGGAAGATGCGCCGAACGGGTCCGGGACCCAGCGCTCGGCCGTGAGGCCGGGGCGGCCGAAGTAGCCGCGGCCCGGCGGCGCGCCTCCGGCGTGCAGCTCTCCCGGCACCCCCAGGGGCAGAGGCTCGCGCGACCAGGGGCCGAGGACGTACAGACGCGAATTGGCGATCGGCCGGCCGATGGGCGGCGCCTCCTCGTCCCCGGGCCGGCAGAGGTGCCTGGCGACGTAGACCGCGGCCTCGGCCGGGCCGTAGCCGTTGAACAGCCGGAGGCGCCCGGACCAGCGGGCGGCCAGCGGACCCGGCACCGGCTCGCCGCCCAACACCAGAGTCTCGAGCGCGGGGAGATCCTCCTCCGGCAGGAAGCGGAGGGCCGACGGGGTGAGGACGGCGCAGGTGACGCCCCGGCCGCGCATCTCCGTGGCGAGGCGCGGACCGGAGAGGCGCGCCTCCTCGCTCGCCAGGCAGAGGGCCGCTCCGGAGGTGAGCGCCAGGAAGACCTCCAGCACCGACGCGTCGAAGACCGGCGCGCCGACCTGCAGCACCCGCGATCCGGGTCCGACCCGGAGCTCGCGCGCCCCCTGGCGGACCAGGTTGACCAGCGACCGGTGCGGCACCAGCACCCCTTTGGGACGGCCGGTCGAGCCCGAGGTGTAGAGGCCGTAGGCCGGGTGGTCCGGCAGGACGCCGGCCACGGCGGGCCGCGCGGCGTTGTGACTCAAAGACTCGGCCAGGGTCTCGGCCGTCACCGCCGCCCGCGCGCCGCAATCGGCGAGCACCAGGTCGATGCGCTCCCGCGGCCAGGATGGGTCCACCGGCACGTAGAAGCCCCCGGCCTTCAAGGTGGCGAGCGCCGCCAGCCACAGCGCCGGCGAGCGCTCCACGTGCAACGCGACCGGCGCCTCCGGGCCGACCCCCATCGACCGCAGATGGTGGGCGAGCCGGTTCGCCCGCGCTTCGAGCTCGCCGTAGGTCTGGGCCAGGCCGTCCGCCCCGATCAGCGCCGGAGCCTCGGGGGTACGGTCGGCCCACTCCTCGAACAGCTCGTGCGCGCACCGCTCCGGCGCCGGCGAGGCGGTGTCGTTCCACTCCACCAGGAGCTGGCCGCGCTCGGCCTCGGTCAGCGCCGCAGCTCCGAGAGGCGCCGCGCCGGGTCGGCCGCCGCGGCGGCGAGCAGGGTGAGGA
>JBKKAU010001002.1:0-2549 GCA_046714475.1 Thermoanaerobaculia bacterium | reverse complement strand
CTCCGCGATGGCTTCGGCCGGAGCCCCGCGCCGCGCCAGCTCGGCCTCGAGCCGGCGCCGGCCTTCGCCGCCGCGCTCCAGCCGGTGCGTGGCGAAGTCGAGGGCGGTCTTGCGGTCGTCGAGGTAGCCCTCGGCGGTCAGGCGGTCGAGCGCCGCCGCGACCTCCTCCTCGGGAAAGCCGCGGCGGGCGAGCTTGTCGGCGAGCTGCCGCCGGAAGTGCGGCCGCCCGGCGAGGAGGTCCAGGGCTTTTTTGTAAGCCGCCGTCAAATCTCGAACGGCGACTCGCCGCCCATGAGATCGCCGTCGCCACCGATCTGGAGCGACTCCTCCATCTGCTCGCGCGAGATGTCGGCGGTGAACTGCACGCCCTGGATCTTGAGGCGGAACTCGTCGGGGTTGGTGGCCCGCTTCAACGCCTCGTCGAGCGTGATCAGGCCGCTTCTGTAGAGCTGGTACAGCGACTGATCGAACGTCTGCATGCCGTACTGGCTGGTGCCGAGCGCGATCTGCTCGCGGATGTACTTGGTCTTCTCCTTGTTCTCGATGCACTCGCGGATGTAGGCGGTCGAGATCAGCACCTCGGCGGCCGGCACGCGGCCGATGCCGTCGGCGCGCGGCACCAGGCGCAGCGAGATGACCGCTTTCAGCACCTGCGAGAGCTGGATGCGGATCTGCTTCTGGTGGTGCGGCGGGAAGACCGAGATGATGCGGTTGATCGTCTCGGTGGCGTCCAGCGTGTGCAGCGTCGAGAAGACCAGGTGGCCGGTCTCGGCGGCGAGCAGCGCGGTCTCGATCGTCTCGTAGTCGCGCATCTCGCCGACCAGGATGACGTCGGGGTCCTGGCGCAGGGCGGCGCGCAGGGCGTTCGAAAAGGCGCGCGTGTCGACGTCGATATCGCGCTGGTTGACGATCGACTTCTAGTCGCGGTGCAGGAACTCGATCGGGTCCTCGATCGTCATGATGTGCTCGGTGCGCGCGTTGTTGATGTAATCGATCAGGGCGGCGAGCGTCGTCGACTTGCCCGAGCCGGTGGTGCCGGTGCAGAGGATCAGGCCGCGCCACTCTTCGCAGATCCGCTCGAGGACGGTCGGCAGCATCAGCTCGCGGACGCTCTGGATACGCGCCGGGATGACGCGCAGCACGAGGCCGACCGCGCCGCGCTGCTGGAAGACGTTGCAGCGGAAACGGCCAAGGCCCGGCACCGAGTAGGCGATGTCGAGCTCGAACTCCTCCTTGAACCGCTGCTTCTGCCGCGCGTTCATGATGGAGAACGCCATGGCGATGGTGTCCTCCTGCATCAGGCGCTTGAGCTCGGCCAGCCCCACCAGGTCGCCGTCGACGCGGATGACGGGATGGCTTCCCACCTTGAGATGAAGGTCGGAAGCCTTCCGCTCCACCGCGATCTTGAGCAGGTCGTTGATGTTCATGCCAGACCTCGCGTCCCGGCCGTCGACGCCACCGGCACCGGCGTCAGCCAACCGTAAGAGTCCTCGATGCCGCCGGTCACGACTCCCATGAACTCGTCGAGCAGACGCCGGGTGACCTCACCCGGACAGCCCGCCCCAACCGGGATGCGGTCCACGGAACGGACGGGCGTCAGCTCGGCTGCAGTGCCAGTCAGAAATATTTCTTCACAAGTATACAAGAGACCACGCGGGATCATCTCCTCGCGCACCGGGATGCCGAGCTTCTTCGCCAGCGTCAGGATGGACGCGCGCGTGATCCCCGGCAGCAGCGAGGCGGCCGTGGGCGGGGTGAGGAGGACGCCGTCGTGCACCACGAAGAGGTTCTCGCCCGAGCCTTCGCTCACCAGGCCGTGGGCGTCCAGCGCGATGCCCTCCTCGTAGCCGTCGGCCAGGGCTTCCATCTTGATCAGCTGCGCCCCCAGGTAGTTCCCCGTGCCCTTGGCGACCGCGGGCAGCGAGTCGGGGGAGCCGCGCCGCCAGGAGGAGACGCGGACGTCGATCCCCCTCTCGCAGGCGTCGTCGCCCAGGTAGCGGCCCCAAGGCCAGGCGGCGATGACCACGTCGACCGGCGACCGCAACGGGTTGATGCCCATGGGGCCGAAGCCGCGGAACATGAACGGGCGGACGTAGCAGGACTCGAGCTCGTTGACCCGGATGGTCTCCACGACCGCGTCGGCCAGCTCCTGGACCGAGAAGGGCGAGGGCATGCGGTAGACCTTGGCCGAGCTCTCCAGCCGCCGCATGTGCTCGGCGAGCCGGAACACCGCCGGACCGCGCGGCGTCTTGTAGCAGCGGATGCCTTCGAAGACGCCTGAGCCGTAGTGGATGACATGGCTCATCACATGGACCGTGGCCTTCTCGAACTCGATGAGCTGGCCGTTCATCCAGATCCACCGGACGCCAGCGAAGGGGTGGGACACGAAGACCTCCTTGAGGACAGATTGTGCGCCGCCGATGCTAGCGGGAACGGGGGGAGGAGTCCAGCGCCGCCAGCAGCAGCGCCGCGCCGGCCACCGCCGCGGTCTCGGCGCGCAGGACGCGCGGCCCGAGCCCCACGCCGTGCCAGCCGGCGGCCAGCAGCTC
>JBKKAU010001001.1:0-8025 GCA_046714475.1 Thermoanaerobaculia bacterium | reverse complement strand
GGCACGAACCGCTCGGCCGTCAGCTCGGGACGGCCGAGATAGCCGCGCGCCAGCCCCTCGCCGCCGAGCCAGAGTTCCCCCGCCGCGCCCGCCGGCGCCAGGCGGAGCGACCGGTCCACCACATAGGCGCGCGTGCCGCGCAACGGCCGGCCGATCGACGGCGGCCCCTCCTCGTCACGGCCGATCCACGCCCAGGTCGAATAGGTCGTGTCCTCCGACGGGCCGTAGAGGTTGAACACCCGCTCCACGCGGCCCGCCGCGTAGGCGCGGTCGACCAGGGTGCGCTGCAGCGGCTCGCCGGCCAGGTTGACCGTCGTGACCGAAGCAGGGAGCGGGCCGGAGCGCAGCAGCTCCGACAGCGCCGAGGGGACGGTGTTGACCAGCGTCACCCCCGCGTCACGCGGCAGCGCCAGGGCGTTGGCTGCCATCACCACGGTCCCGCCGGCGGCGAGCGGCACGAACAGCTCGTAGACCGAGAGGTCGAAGTTGATCGACGTAGAAGCGAGCACTGCCGCCAGCTCGCGCGGCGCGAACACCTCCGCCGCCCAGCGCAGCAGGGCCGCGGCGCTGCGGTGCTCGATCGCCACCCCCTTGGGACGGCCGGTCGAGCCCGAGGTGTAGATGAGATAGGCAAGGTTGTCCGGGCCGGTCCCGGAAGCGTCCGGCACCGCCGCGGCCTCCACCTCGTCGAGCGGCACGACGTGGAAGTCCCCGGCCGGCAGCGAGGGACGCGACGCCGCGTCGGCGAGCACTGCCGCCACCCCGGCGTCCCCGGCCATGAAGGCCAGCCGTTCCGCCGGGTAAGCCGGATCGAGCGGCACATAGGCGCCACCCGCCTGGAGCACGGCCAGGAGGCCGGTCACCATCTCGGGTGAGCGCTGGGCGCAGACGCCGACCCGGACCTCGGGGCCGACACCCAGGCCGCGCAGGCGGCGGGCGAGGCCGGCGGAGCGGCGGCGCAATTCGCCATAGCTCAGGCGGCGCTCGCCATGCACCAGGGCGACCGCGTCCGGGGCCGCCTCCGCCCGGCGGACGAAAGCGTCGTGCAGCCGCTCGGGGGAGCCGGTGCTCCCCGTGTCGTTCCAGACCGTGAGGATCTGATGGAGCTCCGCCTCGGGCAGCACCGGCAGGGCCGAGACCGGGCACAGAGGATCGGCGGCGGCGCCGCGCAGCAGCACCTCCAGCCGGGCGAGCAGGCGCTCCGCGGTCGCCGCGTCGAACAGGTCGGTGTTGAACTGGAACGACAGCCAGAGGTTGCCGCCGGCGGCCTCGGCCGCGAACAGGGTGAGGTCGAACTGCGACGTCCGCTGGTCGAAACGGAACGACTCGAAGGTGAGACGGCCGAGCGTCAGGCGCGCCCCCTCCTCGCCGAGTGCGAAACCGGCGATGTCGGAGTCGGTGAGGACCGGCACCTTCTGCAGCGCGAACATCACCTGGAAGACCGGCGAGCGGCCTGGGTCGCGCTCCGGCTGCAGCCGTTCGGCGAGGAGCTGGAAGGGGTACCGCTGGTGCTCGAACGCCTCCAGGGCCGCGGCGCGCGTCCGCGCCAGGTGGTCGCCGAACGTCGGGTCCCCGGACAGGTCGCCGCGCAGCACCACCGGGTTGACGAAGTAGCCGACCAACCCGGCCCAGTCGCGCGCGCCGCGGCCGGCGGCGGGAGAGCCGACTAGGAGGTCCTCCTGCCCGGTCAGGCGCCGGAGCAGGACCTGGAACCCGGCGAGCAGCGTGGCGAACAGCGTCGCCTTGCGCGAACGGCCGAGGGCGCGCAGGGCGGTAACCGCCTCGGGCGCCAGCCGCAGCGTGCGCACCGCGCCGTGGAACGTCTGGGCCGGCGGCCGCGGCCGGTCGGTGGGGAGCTCCAGCGCCGGCAACTCGCCGGCCAGCCGCTCCCGCCAATAACCCCACAGCCGCTCCCCCTCGGGACCGGTCAGCATCTCCTCCTGCTGCCGCACCCAATCGAAATAGGTCCGGCGCAACGGTGGCAGGTCCGCCAGCGGCCCGCCGGTCTCCTCGCCGTAGATGAACCCCAGCTCACGCATCAGCACGCCGAGCGACCAGAAGTCCGAGACGATGTGGTGGACCGTGACCAGCAGCAGCGTCGACGCCTCAGGAGCGCGCAGGAAACGGACCCGCAACATGGGGTCGCGCTGCAGGTCGAACGGGCGGTGAACCTCCTCCTCCAACCAGGCGCGGATCCGCTCCTCGCTCCAGTCCGACGCGTCGGCGGCGGCGAAGTCGATCGGCGCACCCGGCACCGGGCGCTGGCGGGGCTCGCCGTCGACCGTCAGGAATGCCGCTCCCAGTGGCCCATGGCGCCGCGCCAGCCGCTGGAACGACCTCTGGATCGCCCCCGGCTCGAGCGCCTCGCGAACCCGCACCAGCCCCACCACGTTGTAGGCGCTGCTGTCCGGCGCCAGGTGATAGAGGAACCAGAGCGCCTTCTGCCCGGGAGAGAGCGGCCAGTCGCCGTGAGTCACCGGACGGCCCTCCTGGATCGGGAGCGACCCCCTTCAGCACCTAGACTGTTGGTGGGAGACCTCATATCTTGATGAAACGCGCGGAGAGGCCCAAACCTCTCAGTAGTTGAAGGAGGATTGATGAAGAGCTTCGCCAGAGACATGCGAGTGGCCCTGCGGTCCCTGTTCCGCAGGCCGGTCTTCGCCGCGGGAGCGGTGCTCTCCCTGGCGTTGGGAATCGGCGCCAATACCGCGATCTTCACCTGCGTCAATGCCATCCTCCTGCGGCCCCTGCCGGTCGAGAACCCGGCGGAGCTGATGATGGTGTACGCCACCTCATCTGATTCCCCAGGCGACCTCTTCGGCTTGTCCTACCTGAACTTCGTCGATTACCTAGAAGGCAACGAAGTGTTTACGTCTATGTTGGTGTTCCGGCCGGTAAATATGCGCCTCGGGGGCTCGGACCGGCCGGAAGCGGTCACCGGCGAGATGGTCTCGGGCAACTACTTCGACCTCTTGGGAGTGCGGCCGGCGCTGGGCCGCGCCTTCCTGCCGGAAGAGGACGGAGCCCCCGGCCGGCACCCGGTCACGGTGCTGAGCCACGGGCTCTGGCAGCGCCGTTTCGGTGGCGATCCCGAGGTGATCGGCAAGACGATCCCGCTCAACCGGCAGGCGTACACCATCATCGGAGTGGCGCCGGAAGGTTTCCGCGGCGTGGTCGCCCTCGGCTCGCCCGAGCTGTGGATCCCGGCCGCCATGCACGAGCAGGTGCTGTTCGGCCGGCTCGCGACCTGGTGGGAGAAGCGGGACGCCCTGTTCTTGAACGTGGTCGGCCGGCTCGAGCCGGGGGTGAGCCGGGAGCGGGCCGAGACCGAGCTCCAGACTCTGGCGCGCCGGCTGGAGCAGGAGTACCTGGACAACAAGGGGCTGGGGGTGACGCTGGCCCCGCTCTCCGAGGCCACCATCCACCACAGCGTGCGCGGCAGCTTCGTGCTCGCCGGCGAAGTGCTGATGGTGCTGGTCGGCGTGCTGCTGCTGATCACCTGCGCCAACGTGGCGAACCTGCTGCTGGCGCGGGCCCTGGAGCGGCGCAAGGAGATCGCGGTGCGGCTGTCGATCGGCGCCGGGCGCGGCCGCCTGGTGCGGCAGCTCATCACCGAAGGCCTGGCGCTCTCCTTTCTGGGCGGGCTGGTCGGGCTCGGGCTGGCGCGGCTGGGCCGCGACCTGCTCTGGTCGCTGCGTCCGCCGATCGTGCCCGAGACGCTCGATGTCAGCCTCGACGCCCGGGTGCTCGCCTTCACCTTCGTGCTCTGCGTGCTGACCGGCGTGATCTTCGGCCTGGTGCCGCTCGCGCAGGCGTTCCGCTTCGAGCTGCTGCCGGCCCTCAAGGACACCGGCGCGGCGCTGCCGCAGACCTCGCGCCGCCTGAGCCTGCGGCATCTCCTGGTGGTGGCCCAGGTGGCGCTGTCGTTCGTCTCCCTGGTCGGCGCCGGTCTCTTCCTCTCCAGCCTGCGCAACGCCCGCCAGATCGACCCCGGTTTCGAGCCGGAGCACGTCGCCCTGGTGGCCCTCGACCTGGGGATGCAGGGCTATGACGAGACCGCCGGCCGGGAGCTCCAGCGGCGGGTGATCGAGCGGGTCGAGGCCCTCCCCGGAGTGCGCTCCGCGGCGTTCGCCGAGCGGGTGATGCTCGATCTGCGCGGCATGCCCCGTCGCGACGTGACCCTCGAAGGGCAGGAGCCGCCCCCCAACCAGGACCTGATGATCCAGTTCAACACCGTGGGACAGCGCTACTTCGAGACCCTGGGGATCGCCATCCGGCAGGGCCGCGGCTTCACCGCCGCGGACCGCGAGGACGCGCCGCGCGTGGTGGTGGTCAACGAGACCATGGCCCACCGCTTCTGGCCCGGCCGCCCGGCGGTCGGCCAGCGCTTCCGCCTGGGCGACCCCGCCCCGGTCGAAGTCGTGGGGGTGGCGGGCGACGTCAAGGTCGGAGGCATGCGCCAGCCGAGCGAGCCCTACATCTACGTGCCGCTGCTCCAAAGCTACGCGCCGGCGGCGACGCTGCACCTGCGCGCCGAAGGCGACCCGGCGGCGGTCCTGCCCGCCGTCCGCCAGGCGGTCAAAGACTTGGACGCCACCCTGCCGCTCTCCCAGGAACGGACGATGATGGACCTGATCGAGCAGTCGCTCTGGGCCTCGCGTACGGCGGCGGGCCTGCTGACCGCCTTCGGGCTGCTCGCCCTGCTGCTGGCCGGGACCGGGATCTACAGCACCATGGCCTTCACCGTGCGCAGCCGTTTCCGCGAGATGGGCATCCGCACCGCCCTGGGAGCGCGCCAGGCCGACCTGCTCAAGCTGATGATGCGCGAAGGCGTGTTCCTGGTGATCGGCGGGATCGCCCTCGGCGCCACCGCGGCGGTGCTGGCGTTGCCGTGGGTCTCCGGCCTGCTGTTCGGAGCCGGCGACGCCAACCTGCCGGTCTTCACCGTCGCCACGCTGGTGCTGGTCGCCGTCTCCCTACTGGCCAACCTGGTGCCGGCCCGCCGCGCCATGAGCGTCGAGCCCTCCCTGGTGCTGCGCCAGGAGTAGCAAAGAAGAGTGAAGATCTTCATCGAAAGCCGTACAATTCCCCTCGGCCGCGGCCGGAGGAGGACCGCATGAAGAGCTTCGTCAGAGACCTGCGTTTCTCCGCGCTGAGCCTGCTGTGCGGGCTGGTGTTCGCCGCCGTCTCCCTGGCGGCCAACCTCCTGCCGGCCCGTTGCGCCATGAACGTCGAGGCCGCCCAGGTGCTCCGGCCCTACTTCTTCTGCCTCTCCCGCCACTCCTCCAGCGTGGACACCTTGATCGGCTCCAGCTTCTTCCCCTGGAGGCCGCGGTTGGCGGCGGCGAGATTGCCCTTTGCAAAGGCGTCGAAGCGGCCGGCGGCCTGGTCGAGCTGGCCGCCGAGCACCTTGGAGTAGTCGAGCTGCGAACGCGTCGGACGCCCCTCGTAGCCGTTGATGGCGCCGTAGAGCATGCCCATCTTCTCGCGCAGCTTCTCCTCCCCTGACAGCCAGCCGGCCTCGCTGGTCGCGACCAGCGTGCCGCGGTAGCGCTCCGCCTCGGCCGCGAGTGACGCAAGCTGGGAGCGCAGGCGGTCCCCCTTGGGCAACGCCTCGGCCCGCTGGTTCGCCGCGTCCCGCACCTCGGCCGCCGACTCGGCGAGCCAGGTCAGCCGCTCCAGCATCCGGTAGAGGCCCATCGCCGCCTGGTACTGCAGGGCGCGGTCCTCGTCCGTATGGCTGGAGCGCGGGTCCGGCGCCAGCTTCACCTCGCCGGTGAGCGTCTCGTCCCCTTTGACCAGCTTCACCGTATAGGTGCCGGCCGGGACGCGCGGCCCCATCATGGCGTACTGCTGCATCACCAGCGAGGTCGCGGCCGGCACCTTGGGGGCCGGCAGGCGCATCGGCCAGTCGACCCGGTTGACGCCGCGGCGCTTGCCGCCCGGCAGCGTCGACACAAGGTTGCCCTGGGCGTCATAGACCTCGACCTTCAGGTCGCCGAAGACGTGCCGCTTCTTGAGGTAATAGGTGATCGCGGCGGCCTCCTCCGGGTTCCTGCCCACGAACTCGTCGTCGCCGGGGAAGTCCTGGACCGGCACCGGGATGACCAGCGACGAGGTGCGCGACGGCAGCAGGGCCACCTCGGAGTCGAGGATCTGCCGCGTCAGGTGCCGCAGCGGCGTCAGGTCGTCCAGGATGTAGATGCCGCGGCCGTGGGTGGCGATGATCAGGTCCGACTCGCGCGGGTGGATCGCCAGGTCCCGCACCGCCACCCTGGGGAAGTTGCCGGTGAAGCGGGTCCAGCGCGCCCCACGGTCGAGCGAGATCCAGAGGCCCTGCTCGGTCCCCAGGAAGAGCAGGTCGGGGTTGACCAGGTCCTCCCGCACGATGTGGACATAGCCCTCCACCTCCGGGGTCGCCAGCGGCTGCCAGGTCTTGCCGAAGTCGGTCGTCCGGTAGACGTGCGGCTTCATGTCGCCGGTGGCGTGGCCGTCGAAGGTGGCGTAGGCCGTGGCGTCGTCGTGGTGCCCCGCCTCGACGCTCGACACCCAGGTGTTCTTCGGCAGCCCAGGGACGTTGGCCGCCACGTTGGCCCAGGTGCCGCCGCCGTCGCGCGTCACCTGCAGGTTGCCGTCGTCGGTCCCCGCCCAGATCACCCCGTCGGCGCGCGGCGACTCGCTGATGGCGTAGATCGTGGTGTGGTTCTCGGCGCTCGAATTGTCGATCGTCAGGCCGCCCGACTCGGCCTGCTTCTGCTTGGCCCGGTCGTCGGTCGTCAGGTCGGGGGAGATCCTCTCCCACGACTCGCCGCGGTCGCGCGAGCGGAACAGGAACTGGCTGCCGAAGTAGAGCGTGCCCGGCTCGCGGCGGCTGACGTGGATCGGCGTGTTCCAGTTGAACCGGTAGTCGGGGTCGCGGTCGCCCGGGAACGGCTTGATCTCCTTGGACTCCCCCGTGGACAGGCGGACGCGCGAGATCATGCCGCCCTGGTACTCGACGTAGACGACGTCGGGGTCGGTCGGGTCGGAGAAGGCGTAGAAGCCGTCGCCCATGCCGATGTTGCGCCAATCCTTGTTCTGCACCGAGCCGGCCAGGCCGCGCGACGGCCCCATCCAGGAGCCGTTGTCCTGCAGGCCGCCGTAGACGTTGTACGGCCGCGCCATGTCGTAGCTCACCCGGTAGAACTGCGACACCGGCAGCGACTTGATCAGACGCCACTTCCGCGCCCGGTCCTGCGAGTGGTAGACGCCGCCGTCGGTACCGAGGAACAGCTCGTGCGGGTTCTTCGGGTTGATCCACAGCGCGTGGTGGTCGCCATGGACGCTGCCGCCAAAGCCCTGGCTGAACAGCGAGCCGAACGACTTGCCGCCGTCGCTGCTGACGGTGAGCGACAGGCCCGGCTTGTAGACGCGGTCGAAGTCAGTGGGGTCGACGACGATGTACGCGAAGTAGAACGGCCGCACCTGGACGTTGCTCGACGCGTTGACCTCGGTCCAGGTCATGCCGGTGTCGTCGGAGCGGTAGAGGGCGGTCCTGGCGGCCTCGACCAGGGCGTAGACCACGCTCGGCCGGCTGGGCGCCACGGCGACCGCGACCCGCCCCTTCTCCCCCTTGGGGAGCCCCTCGGTCAGCGGCTTCCAGGTCTCGCCGCCGTCGGTCGATTTGTAGAGGCCGCTCCCCTTGCCGCCGGAGTGGAAGCTCCAGGGGGTGCGCCGGAACTGCCACATGCCGGCGTAGAGGATGCGCGGGTCCTGCGGATCGACGTCGAGGTCCGAGCAGCCGGTGGCGGCGTCGACCGCCAGCACCCGCTTCCAGGTCTTGCCGCCGTCGGCCGTCTTGTAGACGCCGCGCTCGTCGTGGCCATTCCAGAGGTGGCCGGTGGCGCAGACCCAGACGACGTTGCCGTCCTTGGGGCTCACCCGGATGCGCGCGATGCGCTCGCTGTTCTCGAGGCCCATCCGCTGCCAGGTGTCGCCGCCGTCGCTCGACTTGTAGACGCCGTCGCCGACCGAGACGCTGTTGCG
>JBKKAU010001000.1:0-2660 GCA_046714475.1 Thermoanaerobaculia bacterium | reverse complement strand
GCCGAGAGGTGCCCTTATTTGAAGAACTTGTTGGAAGACATGCTCTCCTTGGCTCAGGCGGCGGTCCCAGGGCCGGCCTCGTAGCCCTGAGCCGCCGCGAAGAGCTGCGGGAGGGGAGAGGCGAAAGCCGTCACATAGGATTACAGAGAGTAGGCATCGGACTGCACCAGTAAGGCGTTTGGTAGGTACAGTGTTCTTCGCCGTCACTCATGTGGCAGCTCCACTCACAGGCGCAGTCATTCTCTCTGTACTTGGTGGACACGCGGTCTGGCGAAAGGCCCGGCAGGAAGTTCGAGGTGCCGCGGAGAGTCGTGTCCGGAGTCAGGTCGCCGTTGGTGTCGACGACCATGGGCCCGATCCTCCTCTTGGCCATCGCCCCGGTCGGGAAGCTCCATGGAAGGGCGCTGGCCGGGAAGGAGAAGCTGCCCGTGACCTCCAACTTCCGCACACCCTTGCCCCTCGCGGGCTTCACCGGGATGAAGGTCATGCGCGCGTCGACCGCGAGAGGTGCCTCGAAGGTGCCGCCGCCCTCCTGCGTGCGAAGGATGTTCATCGTCGTCACCCGTTGCGTGCCGGCGAGGGAGACATAGACGTGGAAGGACCCGCAGGCGGTCTTGATCGGGGCGATGCTCACCAGCGAAAGGGCCCGGAACTGGATGCGGGTCACGGCGGTGCCCTTGGCGTCGAAGACCGCGTTGTCGAGCCGCTCGATCACCGTGTCGGACCCCAGGAGCTGCCCTGGGCTCCCGGTCGTGAGAGGCAGGCCCTTGAGCGCCACCCGGCCCGCGAAGGGTTGGGAGCTCTTACAGAAGAAGCCGGCCGGGATGGGGCTCTGGGCAAAGTCGTAGAAGGTGCTGCCGTCAGCCGGGGTGGTGAACACGTCGGTGCCGCGCTGGATCACGGGATCGGCGGCCAGAGGGGAGAGACCGAACAGCAGACAGACCACGAGCACTGCGAGGACGCTTCTTTTTCTCACGCAAGACTCCTTGTCCCAGGAGGGACGCTAAATACCGCGAGCAGTTGACCTGCGGCGGCGAATCGAGTCATTGCTGGACTACGGCTTTACCAACTTGCGAAGAGTATCGGAGAGGATACCCCTTGTCCAGGGAGACCGGCTCCTGGATAGGGATGTTGTAGGGTCCCGGCTGCAGGTTGAGGAGAGCCTCACTCTCCCACCCTGAGGAGATGGAGCCGATCGGTCCGCGCGAGATGAATCAGAGGCGAGGCATCTACAACCGCCGTCTCATTCAAGCTCGAGCTCCCGCCTCAGCTCCTCCACGTCGACCTGGATGACGTCGATCTTCCGGGCGGCCAGGGCGTCGATGAAGTCGGCCCGGGGGATGCCCGCGATCTCGGCGGCTCGCCCCTGGGAGATCGCCCCCCGCTGGTACCACTCGATGGCGGCGGCGAGGCGCACGTCCTTCTCCGCCTCGCTGGGGGTCTGCCGGAGGGTCGAGAGCAGCTCTTCGGGAAGCTCGATGGTCAGCGTAGTCACTGGACCTCCATGATCCTGGACGCTTGTTGTCGCACAATTGTACGACGATCTGCCGCCCCCTCTGGAGAGCCTACCCTCTGCTACAGTTCCCCCCCGGCGCGGCCCGGCCGCGCGGACACGGGGGAGACGCGATGATCAAGCTGGTGCTTCTGCGGCATGGCGAGAGCCTCTGGAACCTGGAGAACCGGTTCACGGGGTGGACCGACGTGGACCTCACTCCCAAGGGGGTCGAGGAGGCGAAGGAGGCGGCCCGACTGCTCGGCGAGGGGGGCTATACGTTCGACGTGGCCTATACGTCGCTCCTCAAACGCGCCATCCGCACGCTGTGGATCGTCCAGGACGGCATGGACCTGATGTGGTTGCCGGTCCACCGGAGCTGGCGGTTGAACGAGCGCCACTATGGGGCGCTCCAGGGGCTCAACAAGGCTGAGACCGCGGCCCGGTACGGCGACGCCCAGGTGCTCGGCTGGCGGCGCAGCTACTCCGATCCGCCGCCGCCGCTCACGCCTGACGACCCGCGCCACCCCCGGCGCGACCGGCGCTACGCCGACCTCTCGCCCGAGGAGCTGCCGCTCGCCGAGTCGCTCCAGGACACCGTGGCGCGCTTCCTCCCCTACTGGCACGGCACCATCGTCCCGGACCTCAAGGCCGGCAAGCGCGTGCTGATCGCCGCCCACGGCAACAGCCTGCGCGCGCTGGTCAAGCACCTCGACCACATCTCCGAGGAGGAGATCGTCGGGCTCAACATCCCGACCGGCATCCCCCTGGTCTATGAGCTCGACGAGGAGCTGCGGCCGGTCCGGCGTTACTATCTGGGAGACCCCGAGGCGGCCCGCAAGGCGGCCGAAGCGGTCGCGAAGCAGGCGCAGACGAAGTAGAGCCCCCTCTCCCGCGCCGGAGAGGCGAGGTTTTACACGCCCGTTACATCGACAGAAATTTCTCTTCCCCCCTCGCGCTTACAAAGGGCGGGGGGCAACCTCGACGGTCGTCCGCCATATCCTGTGCCTTGAAGCGGCAACGTTGGAGGGATTCCTTGAGGATTTTCAATACATTTCATGGGGTTGCGGGGCTGCTTCTGGCGGCCGTGCCGCTCGCGGGCTGCGGGGGGGAGCCGCAGGCGGTGGCCGACGGCAGGGGCGGCCGGGGAGGGGGCCAGGGTGAAGAG
>JBKKAU010000999.1:0-1548 GCA_046714475.1 Thermoanaerobaculia bacterium | reverse complement strand
GAAGAAAAAACAAGAGCGGGCGGGACGCCCGCGTACCCAGGGAGAGGGGCGGGAGAGGGGACGGGGGTGAGGGCTCCTCAGTGCCCCTGGATCCAGCTTAGGATCGGCTGCCACACCCGCGTCTGGGCGTCGCCGGCCAGGAAGAGGTCGGCGTGGCCGTAGTCGAAGATCCGCGCCTCCTCCGGGGTGAGGTCGACGATGTGGGTGGTCACGTCCGTGCTGCCGAGCAGCGTCGTGGTGTAGACCCCGTACTCGCCGAAGCCGCCGTCGGCGCCCACGTAGAGGACCGGCACGTCGATCTCGGCCAGGTGGTCGTCGAAGGCCACGCCGTCGTTCGGGTTGTCGCAGGCCGCCACGTCGCTCTCGACGATCTCGAGGAGCGGCTGGAGCGGCGAGGCGCCCAGCTCGAACTGGAAGAAGGCGGCCTCATCCGTGTAGAGCAGGCCCGAGGGGAGGCCGTTGGCGTCGAAGGTGCCGCCGGTGAAATGGTAGAACGGCACCGGGTTCGCCAGGGCGAAGGTCGCCGCGCCGACGAACAGCGCGGCCTGGCGGTTGGTGAAGCCGGGGAACAGCGGGATCGGCGACGGATCGTCCGGCGCGGTCAGCGCCAGGAAGCCGAGCGTGCTCACCAGGATGCCGTTCTGGCTGGCGAAGGCGCCCTGCGCGAGAGCGTCACGCCCGGCGGCTGCCCGGTCGCAGGCGGCCTTCTGGAGCTCCTGCACGTCGGTCTTCAGGTAGATGTCGACCGGGATGAAGCCCGCGACGTTTTGGAAGCCGCCGGGGAACTGCGTCTCGCCGTTCAGATACGCGTAGCCGATGATGCCGCCGCGGCTCCAGCCGAGCAGGTGGATCGCGTCGAAGCCGTTGCCGGTGTAGAGCCGGACCGCGCGGGCGACGCTCAGCGCCACGTAGAGGTCGCGCGCGTCGGTCTCGACGCCCCAGCCCTGGAACAGCGAGGCGTCCTCGGTCGCGGGCACGCGGGTCCAGCGGAAGTCGATGCCCCAGACGTCGACGCCGTTTTGCGCCAGGAAGACCGGCAGGTTCCGCGCCGGGTTGGAGACGAACGCGGCATCGAAGCCCCAGATGTCGCCATGCGCCGCGAGCACGGCCTGATCGGTCTTGACCGGCTGGAACGGCGCGCTCTCACGCGCCACGCGGTGGATCCCGATGACGTCATACGGACCGGCGCCGGTGCGGATGTCGAAGCTGTACTCGACCACGTCGCCGGAGAGGACCCGGCGCGCGATCGGGGAGGCGGCGCACTCGCCCTCGAAGCCGAGCAGAACGCGCTCGGCCCGCTGGCAGGCGCGCCTGACGGACTTCTGAAGGGTGGCGTCGTCGACGGACTGGGTATCGGCTGATTGAGCGGCGGCCAGGGCGGGGAGAGCCAGCAGGCCGGCGAGAAGGATGGCGGAACGATTGATCACAAACTGCTCCTTTCGGTATGCGTCCAAGGTGCTCTGTCGTGAGTTGGACCGGGACATATCGCCCGGCATGCATAGAACGGAGCGGCGGGGGGAATGCCCTCACCCCCCGGCCCCCTCTCCC
>JBKKAU010000998.1:0-15533 GCA_046714475.1 Thermoanaerobaculia bacterium | reverse complement strand
CCGCCGCCGGCCGGGTGCCGGCCGGCACCTGGGTGCTGGGCCGCGGCTGGGACCAGAACCTCTGGCCGGGAAAGCAGTTCCCCGTCCACGACGCGCTCTCCGCGGCGGTGCCGGACCACCCGGTCTGGATGAACCGCGTCGACGGCCACGCCGCGCTGGTCAACGCCCGCGCCATGGCCGCCCTCGGCATCACCGCCGGGGCCCAGGACCCGGCGGGCGGCCGCTTCCTGCGCGACGGCCAGGGACGCCCGACGGGGGTGCTGATCGACAACGCCATGGGGGTGGGCTCCAAGCTGCCGCCGCCGTCGCAGGAGGACCTGGAGCGCCGGCTGCGCCTCGCTGCGCGCCACTGCGTGGAGCGGGGGCTGACGACGGTCACCGACATGGGGGTCGGCCAGGGCGAGCACCAGGCCTATACGGCGTTGCGGCGGGCCGGGGAGCTGCCGCTGCGCGCCGCCCTCTTCCTGACCGACGACGCGGCGCTCCTGGAGCACTGGTTCCGGCGCGGCCCGGAGATCGATCCCAAGGCGCGTCTCCAGGTGCGCGGCGTCAAGCTCTACGCCGACGGTGCCCTGGGGAGCCGCGGCGCCGCCCTGGTCGAGCCCTACAGCGACGATCCGGCCAACATGGGCCTCCTGGTCGCTCCGGGGCCGCACCTCGAGGACGTGGCCCGGCGGGCGGGGAAGAGCGGCTTCCAGGTGGCGATCCACGCCATCGGCGACCGCGGCGGCATCGTGGCGCTCGACGCCATGGAGAAGGCGATGGGCGGGGCCAGGCCCGAGGTGCGCTTCCGGCTGGAGCATGCCCAGGTGCTGCGTCTCCAGGACATCGAGCGCATGGCCCGCCTCGGGATCATCGGCTCGATGCAGCCGACCCACGCCACGTCGGACATGCCCTGGGCCGGCGACCGCCTGGGCGAGGGACGTCTGGAGCGCGCCTACGCCTGGCGCAAGGTGCTCGATGCCGGCGGGCGTCTGGCCCTGGGCAGCGACTTCCCCGTCGAGCAGGCCGACCCCCGGCTCGGCCTCTACGCCGCCGTCACCCGCCAGGACCTCCAAGGCCGCCCTGACGGCGGCTGGCTCCCCGGCGAACGGCTGACCCGGGAGGAGGCCCTGCGCGGTTTCACCCTGGACGCGGCCTGGTCGCTGTTCCTGGAAAAAGAGGTGGGCTCGCTCGAAGTGGGCAAGCGGGCCGACCTGCTGGTCTTCGCCCGCGACTGGATGACGCTGCCGGAGCCGGAGATCCCCAAGGCCGAGATCGACCTCACCCTGGTCGACGGCGAGGTGGTCTACGACCGGGCGGACAGGGGGAGCGGCCGTTGAAGAGGCGTGTCCTGCGGAGCGCCGGTGCGCTGGGGCTCGCCCTGCTGGCGGCCCTGCCGGCCGGCTCCGCGCCCGCCGACGACCTCGGCGCGCAGCGCAAGGTCATGGTCCAGCAGCTGCGCCAGCGCGGCATCGCCAAGCCGGAGGTGCTGGCGGCCATGGGGTTCGTGCCGCGCCACCTCTTCATCCCCGACGCGGTGCGGGAGCAGGCCTACCAGGACGCGGCCCTGTCGCTGGGCAGCGGCCGGACCATCTACCAGCCGTACGTCGTGGCGCTGATGACCTCGCTGCTGAACCTCGAGCGCGGCGACAAGGTGCTGGAGGTCGGCACCGGCTCGGGGTATCACGCCGCCGTGCTGTCGCGCATCGCGCGCGAGGTCTACTCGATGGAGATCGACCCCACCACCGCCAGCCAGGCGCAGAAGCGGCTGCGGGTGATGGGCTATCAGAACATCGCGGTGCGGGCGGGCGACGGTTATCAGGGGTGGCCGGACAAGGCGCCCTTCGACGCCATCATCCTGTCGGCGGCGCCGCCGCGCGTCCCCGAGCGGCTGCTCAAGCAGCTCAAGGTCGGCGGGCGCATGGTGCTGCCGCTGGGCGGCTTCTTCCAGGACCTGCTGGTGATCACCAAGACCGCGGACGGGATCGAGAAGAAGACCATCATCCCGGTCCGCCTGTCGCCGATGAAGGGGCAGATCCAGGATGAGCCGTAAGACGACCTCCCGGGTCCCGCGCCTCCTCCTCGGGCTGTCCGCCGCGCTCTGGCTGGCGGCCGGCCCCCTGGGGGACGCGGTCGCCGACGACCTCTCCGAGGCGCGCCGCCGGATGGTCCTGGAGCAGGTGCAGCAGCGCGGCGTCTCGGACACGCGGGTGCTCGCGGCCATGCGCCGCGTGCCGCGCCACCTCTTCGTTCCGGACCCGGAGCGCCGGCGCGCCTACGCCGACGAGCCGCTGCCGATCGGCTGGGGGCAGCCCATCTCGCAGCCCTATATCGTGGGGCTCATGAGCTCCCTGCTGCAGGTCGAGCCCGGCGACAGGGTGCTGGAGATCGGCACGGGCTCCGGCTATCAGGCGGCGGTGCTGTCGCAGATGGGAGTCCGGGTCTACAGCATGGAGATCGTCGAGCCGCTCGGCGAGCAGGCGAGCGCCACCCTCTCCCGGCTGGGGTACCGGAATGTCCAGGTCCGGGTCGGCGACGGCTACAAGGGCTGGCCCGAGCAGGCGCCGTTCGACGCCATCCTCCTGACCGCGGCGCCGCCGCGCGTCCCCGAGCCGCTGATCCGGCAGCTCAAGGTGGACGGCCGGATGGTCCTCCCCGTCGGCGAGTTCTGGCAGGACCTCCAGGTCCTCACCAAGCGGCCCGACGGCAGCCTCGAAAAGAAGAGCATCGCCCCGGTCCGCTTCGTCCCCATGACCGGCGAGGTGCGCGAGGGCAGGCTCCGCAAGCCCTAGAAAGGCAAAGGGACAAAAGGGACTGCAAGGACTCCAAGGACCAAGGATAGTCCCTGATGTCCTTGTCGTCCTTTGGGTCCTTGCCGGGGCGGGGCCGCCTGGCCGCGTTCTTGCTTCCTCCGACGTGCATGTGTGGCATCGCGGGGATCTACCGCTTCCGGTCGGAGCGGCCCGTCGCTCCCGAGGAGCTGCAGGCCATGGGAGCCCGCATCGCCCATCGCGGGCCGGACGACGAAGGCTACTTCCACGACGGGCCGCTCGGCCTCGTCCACAAGCGGCTGGCCATCCTCGACACCTCGCACGCCGGGCGCGGACCGATGTTCACCGACGACGGCACGGCCGTCATCTCCTTCAACGGCGAGATCTATAACTTCGTCGAGCTGCGGCAGGAGCTGGAGAGGAAGGGCCACACCTTCCGTACCGGCACCGACACCGAGGTGATCCTCCGGCTCTACCAGGAGCACGGCGAGGGCCTGCTGGAGCTCCTCAACGGCATGTTCGCCTTCGCGATCTGGGACCTCCCGGCGAAGCGGCTGTTCCTCGCCCGCGACCGGCTGGGCATCAAGCCGCTCTACTACACGCTCGACGGGGAGGGGATCACCTTCGCCTCCGAAATCAAGGCGATGCTCGCGGTCTCCGGCCGCACGCCCGCCGTGAACCTGGAGATGCTCGACGCCTACATGAGCGTCGGCTACGTGCCCACCGAGAGCACGCTCTTCCAGGGGATCGAGAAGCTCCAGCCCGGCTGGTGCCTGACGATCGAGCCCGGGCGGGTCGACCGGCGCCAGTACTGGGACCTCCGTTTCGATGCGGAGGGGCCGGAGGAGATGAGCGAAGAGGAGTGCGTGCGCCAGGCGACCGACCTGCTGCGCGACGCGGTCCGCATCCAGCTCCGGAGCGACGTGCCTCTGGGCGTCTTCCTCTCCGGCGGCGTCGACTCGAGCGCGGTCGTGGCGCTGATGCACGAGATGGGCATCCGCGACATCCGCACCTTCACGGTGGCCTACGACTTCGGCCCGGCCTACGACGAGACGCGCTACGCGCGGCAGATCGCCGAACGGTTCGGCACCCGGCACCGCGAGGTGTTCGTGACGCCGCGCGATTTCCAGGATTTCATCCCGTCGCTGGTCTGGCACATGGACGAGCCGGTCACCGAGTCGGCGGCGGTCTCGCTCTACTTCGTCTCCAGGCTGGCGCGCGAGGACGTCGTCGTCGTCCTCTCCGGCGAGGGCTCGGACGAGGTCTTCGGCGGCTACCCGATCTACAAGTACATGCAGACGCTGGAGCGCTACCGCGCTCTGCCGGCGGCGTTGCGCCGCGGCCTGATCAACCCGGCGTTGAACCTCTTGGGCGGCAAGTGGCCCAAGTACACGCGGCTCGCCGAGCAGTCCCTCCAGGAGCGCTACCTGGGGGTCTCGTTCTACGAGACGCCCCTCAAGGAGGCGCTCTACCGGCCGCGGCTCCGCAACCTCTTCAACGGCTCGGCGATGACCAGCCTGGCGCGCCGCTACTACGAGAAGACCGAGGGGCTCGATCCGCTGTTGCGCATGATGTACCTGGACGTCAAGAGCTGGCTGCCGGACGACCTGCTGATCAAGGCCGACAAGATGACCATGGCCTCCTCGCTCGAGTTGCGCGTGCCCTTTCTCGACCACCGGCTGGTCGAGCTCGGCGGGCGCATCCCGCCGCGCTACCGGATCAAGGGCTGGTCCACGAAACACATCCTCAAAAAGGCCATGGAGCCCTATCTGCCGCACGAGATCCTGCACCGCGGCAAGATGGGCTTCCCCACGCCGCTCGCCCTGATGTTCCAGGGTGACCTGCGGGACTACGTCGCCGGGGTCCTCACCAGCGACCGCTTCTTCGACCGCGGCTACTTCCAGCCCGAGGTGGTGAAGAGGCTGGTGACGGAGCACTCTTCGGGCGCGCGGGACCACCACCGGGTGCTCTGGCAGCTCCTGGTGCTCGAGGAGTGGCATCGCAAATTTATCGATTCCGAGCAACCGCCGGCAGAAACGTTTTCAAAGCGGGCTGCGCAAGTGGGCCTATCTCTTTAAGGGATGGGAATGGGGCGCGATGAATCGCGCCCCTGCACCTCATCGGGTCAGACGTCGGCGGTCTGCGGCTGGACCAGCGGCGAGCGCTGCTGGCGGGAGGCCTCGGCGCCGGCGGTCACCGTCTCGGCGAGCGACTTGCGGCCCATCACCGCGAGCATGTGACGGGCCTCGTTGTCGAGCGTCACGTCCTTCAAGTCCTCATAACCTTCGCTGCGGAACAGCTCCATGATCTCCGGCACGGTGTGGCGGTACTGATAGGGCGGGCTGTAGTTGTCGAACATCTGCACCGCGCGCTCGCGGGCGGTCGCCTTGGGTGGCGGCGCCTCGCCGCGCAGCCGGTGCATCAGCCGCGACAAGGCCGCGTGCACCGGGGTCGCCGCATAGCAGAGGCCGTAGAGGAGGCCCATCGGCAGCCGCGTGGTGACCGCCCGCAGCGAGACGTTGACGCCGTGGATCCACGTCGGCCGGCGGCGGTAGAGCTGGACGTAGAGCTTGCCGCCCGGTTTCGGCGCCCGGCTCACCGAGCGGAAGGCGCGGTAGGTGCTCGGGGTGTGGTGCAGCACGCCCGAGGAGTGGACCATGTCGAAGCTGCGCGGCCGCAGCGGCAGCTCCAGGACGTTCCCCTGTACATAGTGCACGCGGTGCGACAGGTGGGGGCTCTTTTCGCGCAGCCGCCGCCGCGCTCCCTCGATGCTGCGGCTCAGGTCCATGGCCACGATCTCCGGCCCGTACTCGGCCACCGCGCGGGTGAGCTCGCCGTTGCCGCTGCCGGCGTCGAGCAGGGTGCTGCCGGCGAGCTCCTCCGGGGTCGTGTCCAGGTTGTAGAGGAACTCCTTTTTACGCAGGTTGGCGTCGTCCTTGAACCAGGTGTGATCGCCTTCGCGGTAGATGGCCCACTGCAGGCCGAAGCTCTTCGGGCTCCGGCGGTCGGCGTTCTGCCCGGGCACGGGCTCACCGGGGCCCGAGAGCCCGTGGCGGGCGAAGAACTCGCCGTACTCCTGGCGGGCGTTGCGGATCATCCGCGGGATGCCGTCCAGGATCGGGTAGACGAGCCCGCAGGCGCAGGAGAGGGTGCCTTCCAGGATTTCCTCGATGCCCCCACTAGGGTCCTCACTCTTCTCTTCGTGGAAGACCTGGAGCCGCGGCGGCTCGCCGCAGTGGGGACAGACGATCCAGTCCAGCAGACGTTTCTTCATGATCGGGGCTCCCCTGTCTCGTGGTTCGGAGGCATCGCGCGATGGACGCGAAATCCTGTCCGCGCGAAGAATGCAACGAGCACGCCATGGCCTCGCGGGCTTCGGGAACGCTTCTTGCACTGGTCTCCTGTGATTCCGGCGATACGGACGAGGAGCTTTTGTATCGTCCTACCAACTTTTCAGGGAGAACGACCATGGGCATCAGAACCCCTTGGAACCTTCGGATATCGATCCTCTTGCTGGCGGCCCTGGTGCTCGGCCTCGGCGGCGCCTCCGGGGCGGACGTCGTGGTGCGTGCCGAAGACGATCCGCCGGGCGCGTACGCCATCGGGGTCGGCGACGTCGTGGAGATCTCGGTGTGGAAGAACCCGGACCTGACGGTGACCGTGCCGGTGCGGCCGGACGGCCGCGTTTCGGTCCCGCTGCTGGGCGACATCCAGGCGGCGGGGATGACGCCCCTGGCGCTCAAGGAGACCCTGGCCGACGGCTTCAAGGAGTACCTGACCGCCCCCGGGGTCTCGGTGGTCATCAAGGAGATCAACTCGCGGAAGGTCTTCGTCACCGGCGAGGTGGAGAACCCCGGCTCCTACGACCTGCAGCCGCGCACCCGGCTGATGCAGATCATCGCGATGGCGGGGGGGCTCACCCCTTATGCCAAGGGCCGGGTGGTGGTGCTGCGCGACCGGGACGGCAAGGACCGCCGCCTGGAGGTCAAGCTCGACGGCATCGTCTCCGGCCGCAAACCGGCCGACAACATCATCCTGGCGCCTGGCGACACCCTCGTGGTGCCCTGAGCGTCTCCCGCGGTCGAGCCCGAGCGGAGGGGTTGCCCCTCCGCTTTTTCATCTCGCGGCACCCGGCTTGGGGGGAGAAGGCATCTGGCACCCGTCTTGCAATTTCGAGGGGTTGAATAGGACGGTTTGATGTATCCAGGTAGAAGACATCGCATGAGTAGCTGGGGTGGGGTGCATGCGCGAACCGGCTGCTGAACGAAGGGCCGGTTTCGCCGTCTGGAAGGACTTACGATGAGTGCCTTATCTGCAACGAAGGATGAAAGGGGACGGAAGCTCCGCCCCGTGCCGCTGCTCCTGGTGGCCTTCTGGCTCGGTCTGGCCGGCGGGCCGGCGCTGGAGGCCGGGGAGCTGCGCGTCGAGCTCGACGCGCAGGCCGGCCTGCGGAATGACGGCAACATCCGCCAGACGGACTTGGGCGCCGGCGATCCCCTCGAGACCGAGGACGAATCGGTCGCCCGCGGCGGCTTCGACCTCAAGCTCTCCTACGGCCTGCCGCGTCTGGACCTGGCGCTGACCTACAGCCCGGCCTACGAGCGCAGCCTGGACGATGAGGAGCTCTCCGGGACCAGCCACCGCTTCGAGCTCGGCCTCGAAGGCGCCCTGACCCGCCGTCTCAAGATGCGCATCCGGGAGCGGCTGCTCAAGTCCCCCAATCTCGATCTCTACGTCCCGCTCAACACCCCGGAGCCGGTCGCGGTTACCGAGCGGGGGGACCAGCTCGCCCATGGCCTCGACGTCTCCTTCGACCACGACCTGACCCGCCGGACCTCGCTGCTGATCGGAGCGGAGCACTCGCTGCGGACGTTCGAGACCTCGAACCTGTTTGACACCGAGACGCTCGGCGGCCGGCTGGGGTGGAGCTTCGACATCACCGAAGACCGCCGGTTCGAGGCCACGGCCACCGCCGGGCAGTTCGACTTCGAGGAGCGTGGCGAAGCGGACGTCCAGACCCTGGGGTTGTCCTACGGCGACGCCTGGGGGATCGGCGGCCGCTGGTCGGTCGAGGCCGGCGTGTTCGCGGTAGACTCGACGCGGCGCCGCGCCCTGGTCGCACTGCCCGACACTTCGGACACTGCGTCGGACAAGGTGGAGACCGAGGTGGTGGATGTCGAAGAGAGCGACACGGGCTGGCGCGGCGGCCTCCAGGTCTCGCAACAGCGCCGCCTCTTCGGCTGGAACCTCGGGTACCGGCACGACGTCTCTGCCGGCTTCGGTTTAGGCCGGGCGACGGAGGCGGACAGCCTCTTTGCCGGCATCTCGACCACGTTCGGCCGACGGCTGACCGTGGGCCTCGACGGCAACGCGTCGCGGCACCGCGACCTCCTGGACGACGACACCGAGCTCGTCCCCGACCCGGAGGAGCCCATCGCCGACGTGGACGACTCGCTCAACGAGTTCGCCGCCGGCACGCTCCGGTTCAGCTGGACCATCTTCCAGCCGCTGCGGCTGACCGGCGGCTACTCCCGCATCTGGCAGGAGTCGCGGGTGGAGCCGTTCGAAGACCTCTCGTACTCACGCTATTTCCTGGGCTTGGCAGTCCGGATTTTCAGCATCGGAGAGACGCCGAACGAACCGGACCTCCAGGGAGAACCGACGGATGAAGAAGAACCTGACGCTGACTGAGCTGTTGAAGGCGCTGCGCCGGCGGCTGCCCTGGTTCCTGGCGCCGGCGCTGCTCGGCCTGGCCGCCGGCTATGTGATCTGGCGGGTGACGCCGCCGGTCTACCAGGCGCACACCGACGTCATGGTCGAGGGCCAGAGGGTGCCGACCGATTACGTGAAGCCCACGGTCACCTCCGACCTCGACGAGCGGCTGAAGACGATCGAGCAGCAGATAACCAGCCGCGACAACATGGAACGGATCATCCAGGAGATGAACCTCTATCCGGAGCTGCGGCGCGAGCTGGCGATCGAACGGGTGATCGACCAGATGCGGCGCCGGGACCTCGCCGTCCAGCGGCGCGGCGACCTCTTCACCATCTACTTCACCAGCCGCGACCCGGGCAAGGCCGCCGACACGGCCAACCGCGTCGCCGAGCTGTTCATCCAGCAGAACCTCAAGCTGCGCGAGAACCAGGCGCAGGGGACCTCGACGTTCCTCGATACCGAGCTCGCCGAGAAAAAGTCCCAGCTCGAGCAGCAGGAGGCCCGGATCGCGTACTTCAAGCAGATGCACATGGGCCAGCTGCCGGAGCAGCGCGACACCAACCTCCAGGGCGTCGGGCAGCTGCAGAACAAGCTCGAGATCAACATGGACGCGACCGACAAGGCGGAGACCCGCAAGCTCCTGCTGCAGAGCCAGATCGCGGAGATGCGCCAGCAGGCGGAGCAGGCGCAGCGGCAGGCGCGCCAGCCGGCGGTGCTGCTGCCCACGACGCCGAACGCGCCGTCGCGGCTCGACCAGCTGCGGGCGCAGCTCACCGAGATGCGCTCCCGCTACACCGACCGCCATCCCGACATCGTCCAGCTCAAGGCGGAGATCGCCCAGCTCGAGCGGATCGAGCGGGAGGCCGCCAGCGCTCCGCCGCCGCCGCCGGCGCCGAGGGAGATCGTCGAGGAGGTGCGGGTCGATCCGATGCTGCGGGCGCAGGTCGAAGCCACGGAGTACGAGATCCGCAGCCTGCACGCGGAGCGGGCGCGGATCCTCGCGGACATCAACAGCTACCAGGTCCGCCTGGAGAGCATCCCGCGAGTCGAGCAGGAGCTGCTGTCGCTGTCCCGCGACTACGAGAACATCAAGCGCTCCTACGAGTCGCTGCTCGACAAGCAGGGCCAGGCCCGCCTCGCTCAGAACCTCGAGAAGACGCGCCAGAGCGAGCAGTTCACCATTCTCAACAAGGCGTACCCGCCGTCCGTGCCGCACGCGCCCAAGCAGCCGATCCTGCTCGCCCTGGGATTGGCGGCCGGCTGCCTTGCCGGTCTCCTGCTGGTGCTGCTGCGCGACCGCACGGACGCGACCTATGCCGGTGCCGAGGAGTTCCAGCAGGCCTTCCCGGGCGTGCGGGTGCTTGCCACGATTCCGATGTTCAGCGGCAGGGTCGCCAGCGCGTCCGCGCCCGTGAGCCGATTCAGCAGGAGGAGTTGACGTATGGACCTACCGCTCAGAACCGACAGGCCGATGCGTACCCGCGAGATCGCGCCGGTCGACCATATCCGCCTCAGGGACGGCGCGCCGGTGATCCTGCACATCGATCCGCCGTCGTTCCCCGCCGAGCAGTACCGCCTGCTGGCGGTCCAGGTCGAGGAGCGTCTGAACCCGATCGGGACCTGGGGCTATGCCCTGACCGTCACCAGCCCCGAGGAGGGGGCGGGCAAGACGCTGACCAGCCTCAACCTGGCTCTCACCCTGGCGCGCGGCGAGGAGCGCAAGGTGCTGCTGATCGAAGGCGACCTCTGGCGGCCGCAGCTCCAGACCTATTTCGAGCCGGAGCGGCTGGACATGCCGGGGCTGCAGCAGATCCTGGAGCGCCGGGTCCAGCTCGCCGAGGCGGTGGTCTCGGTCGAGGGCACCAGCCTCGACCTGCTGCCCGCCGGCGCTTCGGGGATCGCCGGCGACGTGATGTCGGGCCGCCGCATGTCGGAGATCCTGACCGAGGCCCGCGCCGCCTACGAGGTCGTGGTGATCGACTCGCCGCCGATGAACCTGCTGGCGAGTGCCCGGTCGCTCGCCACGCGCTCGGACGGCGTGGTGATGGTCGTGCGGGCCAACCAGAGCCATCGTAAGGCGATCGAGAAGACGCTGTCCACCCTGGGGCCGGAGAAGCTGATCGGGGTGGTCCTGAACGGCATCAAGGCCTCCGGACGCGGTTATCGCGGGTACTACTGAGCGACAGGGACGAGAGCCGGGTTCATGATTCGATTGTTCAGCCGCTACTGGTCGCTTCCGTCGACGATCTCGTTGATCGTCGAGGGATTGATGCTCTATCTGACGATCCCGTTCGCGACCTTCCTCCGTCTGGGGGTCGGCCCGGGGTCGCCGCCGCCGCTCCACATCCAGGTGCTGGAGGGGCTGGTCTTCATGGCGGTCGGGCTGCTCAGCCTTTACATCAACGGCCTCTACGACTTCGCCGACCGGCTCACCGGCCGGCAGATGTTCGTCCGTCTGCTGCGCGCCGCCTCCCTGGGCGCGGTGGCGCTGGGCGCGATCTACTTCTTCCTGCCCGAGGTCCTGACCGGCCGCGGCATTTTTGTGATCGCCTTCCTGACCTCCGCGGTCCTGATCGCGCTCTGGCGGGTGCTGCTGCGCAAGCTGCTCAAGACCGAGCGCTTCGCCGAGCGGGTGCTGATCGTCGGCACCGACGAGCGGGCGATCGACCTGGCGCGCGAGATCCTGCACCGCAAGCACCTGGGCTACCGCGTCGTCGGCTTCCTGGACGACGACCCCAAGCTGCAGGGGGTGAGCCTGATCAACCCGCGGGTGATCGGCACCACGAACCAGTGCCGGGACTTGGCGCTCCAGCATGGGGTCAGCCGCGTGGTGGTCGCCACCAACGACCGCCGGGGGCGGGTCAGCCTGGACGCCCTGCTGGCCTGCAAGACTTCGGGCATCCGCGTCCAGGAGGGCTCCAGCTACTACGAGCAGCTCACCGGCAAGATCATGCTCGAAGGGCTGCGCAAGTCCTGGCTGATCTTCTCCGACGGCTTCGTGGTGTCGCGCGGCACGCTGTTCGCCAAGCGGCTGCTCGACATGACGGCGGCCGGGATCGGGCTCTTCCTCGCCCTGCCCTTCATGGTGCTGGTGGCGCTCGCCGTGCGACTCGACTCGCCGGGGCCGGTCTTCTTCCGGCAGGACCGCGTGGGCCGCGGCGGCAGGGAGTTCACGCTCTGGAAGTTCCGTTCGATGCGGACCGACGCCGAGAAGAACGGCGCCGTCTGGGCGGTGCAGGGAGATCCGCGGGTCACCCGCGTCGGCCGCTTCATCCGCCAGACGCGCCTCGACGAGCTGCCGCAGCTCTGGAACGTCCTGGTCGGGGACATGAGCCTGGTCGGCCCGCGTCCGGAGCGCCGGATGTTCGTCGAGCAGCTCAAGGCGCGGATCCCCCTCTACGAGCAGCGCCTGGTCGTGCGGCCGGGGCTCACCGGCTGGGCCCAGATCAAGGCGCCGTACGCCTCTTCCTTCGAGGAGTCGCTCGAAAAGCTCAAGTTCGATCTCTTTTACATCAAGAACCTGTCGTTATTCCTGGACGTCTCGATCCTGCTCTCCACGGCCCGGATCGTGCTGCTGGGAAGGGGTGCCCGATGAGCGAGCCGACCGACCTGCCGAAGCCCCTGTCGAACCTCCTGCGGCACGCGCCGCCGCAGCGCCCGCGCTCCGGGATGCGGATCCTCTACCTCTGCCACCGCGTCCCCTATCCGCCGGACAAGGGGGACCGGATCCGCGCCTTCCACCAGATCCAGGGGCTCTCCCGGCGCCACGAGGTGTACCTGCTGTCGCTCTCCGACGGCCCGGTCCCCGATCTCCAGCCGCTCCAGGAGCTGTGCGCGCGGGTCGAGGTCTTCCCGATCCAGCGCTCCGCCGCCTATCTGCGCGCCGCCCTGGGGGTCCTCCGGCCACGGCCTCTGACGCTGTCGTTCTTCGAGTCCGCGGAGCTGCGGCGTCGCGTCGAGGAGCTGGCGCGGAGCGAACGCTTCGACGCGGTCATCGCCTACAGCTCCTCGATGGCCCCGTATGCCGAGCTGTTGTCCGGCGTCCCGGCGCTGCTCGACATGGTCGACGTCGACTCCGCCAAGTGGGACCAGTACGCGCGGCACGCGGCGCGGCCGTTGCGTCCGGTCTACGCCCTGGAGGCGCGGCGGCTCCAGGCCTACGAGGCCAAGGTCGCCAGCCGCTTCGAGTGCGTGGTGCTGGCCACCGGCAACGAGGTGCAGCTGCTCAAGTCGTTCGCGCCCATGGCTCAGGCCTCCGGCATCCCGAACGGCATCGACCTCGACTTCTTCCAACCTCTCGACCTCCCCAAGGCGGATTCGCCGACGCTGATCTTCACCGGGCAGATGGACTACTTCGCCAACGTCGACGGCGTCGTCCGCTTCGTCGGCGAGGTCTTCCCGCGCCTGCGGCGGCGGTTCTCCGACCTGCAGCTGCTGATCGTCGGCCGCTCGCCGGTCAAGGCGGTGCGCGAGCTCGCCGACCTCGACGGCGTCCACGTCACCGGCGCCGTCGGCGACGTGCGCCCCTTCCTCTCCCGCTCCTGGGTGTTCGTGGCGCCGCTGCGGATCGCCCAGGGGGTGCAGAACAAGGTGCTGGAGGCCATGGCCTCGAACCTGCCGGTGGTCTGCAGCGAGCGGGTCTTCGCCGGGCTCGCCGAGGGCGGCTTCGAGGATGGGCGCGACCTGCTGGTCGCCGAGGGACCGGAGGCCATGGAGCAGGCGATCGCCGGCCTCCTCGACGACGCGGCGCAACGGGAGCGGCTCGCCGAGTGCGCCCGCCAGCGGCTGCCCGTCGCCTACCGCTGGGCCGCTCACGTGGAGCGTTTCGAGGAGCTGCTCGAGGCGGCGGTCCGGCAGGCCGCGCCCGCTCCCCCGGGGACTCCCGAAGCGTCGCGGGCCGAGGAGCCGGTCGCCGAGGGCGCCCGCAGTGCGTGACCTGATCGTCTTCGCGCTGGTCCTGGCCGCGCTGCCGATCGCCGTCTTCCGGCCGTACTTCGGCCTGCTGGCCTACGCCTGGCTCGCTTACATGCGGCCGCAGGACATGGCCTGGGGCATGACCAAGGTCATGCCGCTGTCGCAGTGGGTGGCGATCGCGACGATGCTGGGCCTGGTCCTGGCTCTGGCCTCGGGCCGCGAACGGCTGATGGCCCTCAAGCCGCAGACCCTGCTCCTGGTGCTGCTTTGCGGCTGGATCAGCCTGTCGACCTACAAGGCGTTGTTCCCGCAGCTCGCGAGCTACACCTACGGGCAGTACTGGAAGGCGATCCTGATCAGCGTAGTGACCACCGGCCTGGTGCGCGACCGCCGGCGGTTCCGCATCTTCCTGATGTTGATGGTCTTCTCGATCGGCTTCCTGGGCGCCAAGCGCGGCCTCGCCGGCCTGCTGCAAGGGGGGGCGCGCTACAGCGACGGGCCGGGCGGCTTCATGTCCGACAACAACAGCTTCGCGCTGGTGCTCAACATGATGCTGCCGCTGCTCGTCGGCATCGCCGTGGTGGAGAAGGAGCGGATCATCAAAGCCGTCGCCTGGGCCATGGCCGGGCTCTGCCTGTTGACCATCCTTTTCACCTTCTCGCGCGGCGGCCTGCTCACCCTTTGCGTCATCGCCCCCATGGTGCTCTGGCGCTCCAAACGCCGGGGTCTGGTGGCGGTGGTGCTGGCGCTCGGCATCCTCGGCTTCGTCGCCTTCTCCTCGGACCAGTTGATGCGGGACTACGTCGACCGCGCCTCGACGATCGACAATTACGAGGAGGACGGCTCGGCGCAGGGGCGGATCAACGCCTGGGTCACGAGCTGGCGCACGTTCCTCGACTACCCCCTCTACGGCGTCGGCCCCAACAACCTGCAGGCGGTCTTCCAGCGCTATTCGCCCGAGGAGGACCGCTTCCGGGTGGCCCACAACGCCTACCTCCAGATCCTCGCGGAGTGCGGGCTGCCGGCTCTGCTGCTTTTCCTGGGAGCGATCGGGGCGGCGCTGTGGGGGATGCGGCGGCTGCGCCGCGATCCGGGCGCCCCGGCCTGGGCGACGGTCTATGCCCGGATGCTCCAGATCTCGATCGCCGGCTATCTCGTGGGCAGCATGTTCCTCAACACCGCCTACTCGGAGCCGATCTATCACCTGATCGCGCTCTCCGTCTGTCTGGAGCTGGCCGTCCGCGCCGAAGCCGAGGCCCCCGCCGAGGAAGAGGCGACGGAGCCGCCGGCGCCCATCGACGAGCTGCCCTGGTGGAAGCGGCCGCTTCCCGAGGCCGGCCTTTCCGGGAGGGGATGAGACGATGTGCGGCATCGCCGGTCTGTTCCTGTACGGCTCCGGAGGGCGCGCGGCGCGCCGTGAGTCGGTCCAGCCCATGGTCGAGAGGCTGGGCCACCGCGGGCCCGACGACCACGGCATCCACCTCGCGGGCCCCTTCGCGCTGGGTCACACGCGCCTGAGCATCGTCGACGTCGCCGGCGGCCACCAGCCGATCTTCAACGAGGACCGCACGGTCGCGGTGGTGCTCAACGGCGAGATCTACAACCACCGCGCCCTGCGGAGCGACCTCGAGGCCCGCGGGCACCGCTTCGCCACCCGCTCGGACACGGAGGTGATCGTCCACCTCTACGAGGAGCTGGGCGACGGCTGCGTCGAGAAGCTCGGCGGCATGTTCGCCTTCGCGGTCGCCGACCTGAAGCGCCGGCGGCTGCTCCTGGCCCGCGACCGGGTCGGCAAGAAGCCGCTCTATCTGGCGGACGACGGGGGCAGCCTCGGCTACGCCTCGGAGCTCAAGTCGCTGCTCGCCGCCGGGCTGGTCGAGCCCGAGGTCGACCCGGAGGCGCTCGACCTCTACCTGACCCTGGGCTACGTGCCGACCCCGTGGACCATCTTCCGCGGCGCCCGCAAGCTGCCGGCCGGGTGCTTCGCGGTCTGCGACGCGCGCGGCCTGCGCATCGAACGCTACTGGGACGTGGAGTTCCCGGAGGCGGCGGAGGACGACGGCTCCCGGAAGACCGACGAGCGCCTGGCCGCCGAGCTCGAGGAGCTGCTGGCGACCGCGGTGCGCGACCGGCTGGAGAGCGAGGTGCCGC
>JBKKAU010000997.1:0-1489 GCA_046714475.1 Thermoanaerobaculia bacterium | reverse complement strand
CGCCAACTGCGCCGGGCCTGGCTGGCCGCCAACGGCGACGAGGCCGTCCCCGGCCGCCGCGCCGGCGAGCAGCCGCGGCTCACTCCTGAAGAGGAAGAGGAGCTCAAGGCGCTGGGTTATGTGGCGGGGAACTGAGTTCCTCGGGAAAAGGACCCAAAGGACAGCAAGGACACCAAGGATCAGGGAACGTCCTTGGTGTCCTTGTCGTCCTTGAAGTCCTTTTCGTCACCTCGGGGAACTGAACGCCGCCGCCGCCGTCGCCAGCAGGAAGACCCCGTTGAGCGCCAGGACCGCCGCCGCGTACTCGGCGAGCGAGCCGTGGAAGAGCGCCAGCGCTACCATCTCCACCAGCACCAGGAGGGGCAGCGCCTTGAAAAAGCGCAGCCGGCCGGTCGACAGCTTGTAGAGCAGCACGGTCTGGCTGACGGCCATCAGGCTCATGGCCGCGGCGAGCGGCAGGGCGATGCCGGCCGCGCCGTGGTACTCCGGGCCGGCGGCGAGCCGCACCAGCGGCTCGGGGTAGAAGGCGAAAGCGGCGAGCACCGGCAGCACGCAGGCGGCCAGGATGCCGAGCGCGCCGGCCAGCACCTTGCGCCGGTCCCCCTGGCGCTCGGCCGCCTCGGTCGAGATCGGGAACATCGCCCGGCCGATCGGCAGCGTCCCGATCAGGATGCCTTTGGCGAGAAAGGACGCGACCGAGTAGGTCCCCGCCTCGACGGGCGGGAAGAAGGCCCGCGCCAGCAGCACGTCCAGGCTGTAGAAGGCCATGATCGTCGCGGTGACCAGGAAGACCGGCAGGCTGTAGCGGTAGACCCCCTCGACGCCCGCCGGCTCCTCCGGGACGCAGAAGAGGTCGCGGAGCGACAGGAACGAGAGGGCGAAGGCGGCGCTGAGCGCGATCCCCACCGCCGCCGCCGCGCCCCCTTCCCCCCAACCCAGCCAGACCAGCAGCGCTCCCAGCCCGAGCTTCACCACGGCTTCGAGCAGGGCGTTCACCCCGAACGCGGCGAACCGCCGCGTGCCCTGGAGCAGGCCCCGGGAGACCGGCAGCAGGCCGACGCCGATCAGCGACGGCGCGAACAGCGCCATCACCGGGTAGGGGATGTGGAGCAGCCGGGAGAGCGGGATGGCGGCCAGCAGGTAGACGGCGAGCAGCAGCAGCGTGCCCCGGCCCCCCTGGCGCAACGCCTGGCGGAGCAGGCCGTGGAGACGCCCCGGGCTGGGCTCGCGCGAAGCGTAGCGGGCGACCACCGTCTGCGCCGACTCGGCGGCGACGTTCAGGATGTAGAGCATGGCGATCAGCGCCGCCAGGACCCCGTACGCCGCGGGGCCGAGCAGGCGCGCCATGACGAAGTGGAAGGCGAAGTGGAGGACGTTCGCCAGGTTCAGGGTGACCAGCAGCAGCGCGGTCCCGCCCAGCAGGCCGCGGGCGGAGGGGAGGAGACTCTTCAAGAGCCGGGGCGCCAGCGATAGAGCTCCACCCTGTAGC
>JBKKAU010000996.1:0-1218 GCA_046714475.1 Thermoanaerobaculia bacterium | reverse complement strand
GCCCGGCCGCGGCCAGGCCGCCGCTGCGGCTCCCACTTCTGCCGCAGCCACTTGCGCACTGTCTTGATGTCCAGATCGAGCTGGCGACCGATCTCCTTCTTGCTCAGACCCCGCTCCCGCAAGGCCCGCACTGCTCCCCACACGCTCTGCTCGATCAACGGCTCCTCCGAGGCGCCTCCAGGCGCCACGGCTAGCATCTCGCTTCCAAGACCGCTGTCCATCTTCACTCCTCCGTCCTCGATGAGGAGGAGGGGGGGAATTTTTAAGTGATCCCATGGGGGGAATTTAGGATGATCGGTGACAGGAGCCGCATGATGGTGTCGCGGTGGACACCGACGATCCGCTCGGTGCTGCGGATCGAGCTCCCCTCGACCAGGAGGGAGAGGCAGAGGGTAGCCTTCTCCAGCGAGAGGCGCATGGAGCCCAGGGGACGCTCAGGGATGAGGCCGAACGTCTTGCCGCACGCCTTGCACTTCCGGCGGGCGTTGCCCTCGCGGTCCTTCCCCCAGCCGATGGTGCGGCCCGGGCAGGAGATGGAAGCGGGGGCGGTCATGGCGTCTCTCAACTGGATTTATTGTAGCACCAATAGTGCCACAGTCAAGAGGGAAAATAGGTTGATTTGTGGCACCATAGGTGCTACAGTCGTCGACATGCCTAGAGGACGACCGAAAGCCGACCGTACCTACTCGGTAATGCTCCGGGTCCGGGTAGCGCCCGAGCATGACGAGCTGATCAGGGAAGCCGCCGACAGCGCCGCCGCCCGCAAGGGATCGGGGGACATGTCGAGCTGGATTAGGGAAACGTTGGTGGCTGCTGCGCGGAAGGAACTAGCGCGGGAAGGGAAGGGGGATCGGACCCCTTCCGCCTGACCCGTACCGGCGCGACCGCCGGTATCCAGCCGCGCGGTCAGACTCGGCGCTGGATCTCGCGCAGGAAGCGATGGGGCGGTATGGGGCCGAGATGGAATCTGTACATGGCGCACTTCTCCTGTTGACCAGGAGGGGCGCCTTGACCTAGGATCGACCTTGCCAAGTGACCCGTGAGGGGGCAACCCCTCCCGGCCTGAAAGCCCCGGCACCGCGCCGGGGTTTTCTTTTTGGTGCGCCCGGCATGGGCATCGACTTGGAGGTGTAAGTCCTCCCGGAACTTGGTCACAGGGACCGAAGCGACCCGCAAGGTGGCGACCGTGAGGGGACCGCTGAAGGAAGCGGCTAGCGA
>JBKKAU010000995.1:0-1853 GCA_046714475.1 Thermoanaerobaculia bacterium | reverse complement strand
AGTCGGCGTACTGGACGGGCAGCTCGGGCAGCGGCGAGGGCTCCCCCAGGGCGAACGCCTGGTAAAGCGCCGCCAGCTCGCGCAGGAAGATGCCGGTCGACCAGCCGTCCGAGACCACGTGGTGCAGGGTCCACAGCGCCAGGTGCTCCTCCGCGCCGAGGCGCAGCAGGCGCGCCCGCAGCAGAGGCCCCGCCGCGAGGTCGAACGGCTGCCTCGCCTCCTCCAGGGCCTGCCGGCGCGCCTCCGCCTCGCCCACGGCCGGCGGCAACCCCGCAAGGTCGACCATCGGCAGCGCCAGCGGCAGCTCCGCGGCGATCACCTGGACCGGCCGGCCCGCAGGGGTGGCTAACGTCGTCCGCAGCGACTCGTGCCGCCGCACCAACTCGCGCAGGACGCGGTGGAGCAGCCTCACCTCCAGCGCGCCGCGGAGGCGCACCGCCGCGGGGATGTTGTAGACCGGGCTGCCGGGCGTGAGCTGGTCGAGGAACCAGAGCCTCTCCTGGGCGAACGACAGCGGCAGGTCCCCCTCGCGCGGCACCGGTGCGATGGGAGGCGCCTGGAAACCCCGCTCCGCCAGCCGGGTGGCGTCGACCGCCCGCGCCAGCCGGGCGAGCGTCGGCTCCTCGAACAAGGTACGCAACGGCAGGTCGACCTCGAACGCCTCCCGCAGCCGCGACACCACCTGGGTGGCGAGGAGGGAGTGGCCGCCGAGCGCGAAGAAGTCGTCGTCGCCGCCCACATGCTCGAGCCCGAGGACCTGGCCCCAGATCGCGGCCACCAGCTCCTCCGTCCCCGTCCGCGGAGTGTCTGGGAAACCCTCCCTGCCAGGGAGCGCTTCGGGCGCCGGCAGGGCCCGCCGGTCCAGCTTGCCGTTGAGGGTGATCGGCAGGGCGTCCAGCGCCACGAAGGTCAAAGGGACCATGGCGTCCGGCAGCCGCTCGCGGCAGAAGGCGGCCAGCCCCGCGGCGTCCAGAACCTCGCCCGGGCGGGGCGCGACGTAGGCCACCAGCCGCTTGTCGCCGTGCACCTCTTCGCCACCGTCGCGCCGGACCGGCAGGGCCAGGACCGCCGCCGCGCTCACCGACGGATGGGCCGCCAGTACCGCCTCGACCTCCCCCAGCTCGATGCGGAAGCCGCGGATCTTGACCTGGTGGTCGACCCTGCCGAGGAAGACGATCTCGCCGTCCGGCAGGCGGCGCGTCAGGTCCCCCGTGCGGTAGAGGCGCGCCCCCGGCTCGCCGCCGAACGGATCGGGGATGAACCGCTCCGCCGCCAGGTCCGGACGCCCCAGATAGCCGCGCGAGACGCTGTCGCCGCCGATCAGCAGCTCGCCCGCGACGCCGAGGCCCACCGGCCGGAGACGGCGGTCCACCAGGTAGACCCGGGTGTTGGCGATCGGGCGGCCGAGCGGCAGGGAACCGTCGAAGCCCGCTGTCGGAACGGGATGGGTGAGGACGCCGACCGTGGTCTCGGTGGGGCCGTAGTGGTTGAGGACACGCAGGCCCGGAGCCGACGACGCCTCGACGCGGGCCAGCAGCCCCGGACCCGCGGCCTCGCCGCCCAGGACCAGCACGCGGCGCGGCAGCACCTCGCGGAACCGGGGTGAGACCGACAGGGCCGCGAGGTGGGAGGGAACGATCTTGAGACAGTCGATGGCGTGGCGCCCGGCATAGTCGGCCAGAGCCTCGGCATCGGTGGCGCGCTCCAGCGCCACCAGGTGCAGGCAGCCGCCGGTGCACAGCGCGGGGAAGACCGCGGTGTGACCCAGGTCGGCGGCGAGGCTGGTCACCGTCGCATAGCTCGAGCCCGCGGGGAGCCGCAGCCGGTCGAGGATGCCCTGGAGATAGTTGAGC
>JBKKAU010000994.1:0-1112 GCA_046714475.1 Thermoanaerobaculia bacterium | reverse complement strand
GGCTTCGTCTTCGTCGGCGACGTGCGGAGCCTCCCCCTGCTCGACGTCTTCCACGCCTCGGTCGAGCTGGAGAAGGCCCCGCTCTCCCGCGAGCAGCTCGCCCGCCAGGCCCGCCGGGCGATAACGCGCCGCGAGGAAGACCCGGAGCTGGTGATCGATCCGATGCTCTTCGCCTCCCTGCCGGGCCGCTGGCCGCGGGTCTCCGGCGCCGAGGTGCAGCTCCGTCGCGGCCGGCGCTGGAACGAGCTCGTCCGCTTCCGCTACGACGCCGTCCTTACCGTCGAAGGCCCGCGGCGGGCGCTGGAATGGCTGGATTGGGAAGCCCTCTCGCCCGGTGCCGTGCGGGAGAGGCTGCTCGCCGAAGCCCCCGAGCGGGCGGCGGTGCGGCGCGTCCCCAACGCCCGCGTCGCGGCCGAGCTCGCGGCGTGGGAGATGCTCCAGCCGCTCCAGGACGACGAAGGGCCGGAGGCCACGGCCGAGATCCGGCGCGAGGCCGGAGGCAGCGACCCCGAGGACTTCTGGGCGCTCTCCACGGAGTTGCCTTACGACGTCGCGGTGACCGTTTCGGCTGACGGGCGGGGGGGGCCGGGGCTCTTCGACGTCCTGCTCCAGCGCCGGGAGGAGGGGAGGTCGGCGGTCTTCGACCTCCCGGCCGCCACGGTCCTGGCCAGCGAGCCCTGGGAGCGGTGGACCAACCACCCCTTGCGGCGGCGGCGGGTCCGCCAGGCCGCGCCCCGCCTGCGCGCCTACCTCTCGGAGCGGCTGCCGGACTACATGGTCCCTTCGGCGGTCGTGCTGCTCGACCGCCTGCCGCTCAACGCGCGCGGCAAGGTGGACCGCCGGGCGCTTCCCGCCCCCGACAGGGTGCGGCCGGACCTCGGCGAGGTCGTGACGCCGCGCACCCCGACCGAGGAGATCCTGGCGGGCCTCTTCGCCGAGGTCCTCGGGATCGACCGGGTCGGCGTCCGCGACGGCTTCTTCGCCCTGGGCGGCCACTCCCTGCTCGGCACCCAGCTCGTCTCCCAGATCCGGCAGGCGTTCGGCGTCGAGGTGCCGCTGCGCGGCGTCTTCGAGACCCCCACCGTCGCCGGCCTCGCCCGGCAGATCGAATC
>JBKKAU010000993.1:0-4127 GCA_046714475.1 Thermoanaerobaculia bacterium | reverse complement strand
CGCCATCGGCCTCGGCGACGAGGTCGAGAAGAAGAAGCTGGAGCGGCTCGCCGAGGAGACCGGCGGCCGCGCCTTCTTCCTGCAGAACGTGGCGCAGCTCCCCGGCATCTACGAGACCGTCGAGAAGGAGCTGCGCTCGAAGTACCTGATCGCCTACCAGTCCACCAACACCAGCGGCAGCGACGAGTTCCGCACCGTCGACCTCAAGGTCGCGGGCAGGCCGGGGGTGGAGGCGAAGACGATGCGCGGGTACTATCCGTAGACAGCGGGCCCTAGACAGCGGGCTCCTGGTCCAGCGGAATCCTCTTCCGCCGCCGCTCGTATCGCCAGCTCAGGACGGCCGGCACCAGGGTGATGGAGACCAGGCAGGTGCTGAGAGCCCCCAGGACCGCGACCTTCCCCGTGGAGACCAGCCCCGGATAGTGCGAGAACATGATCGAGCCGAAGCCGAAGATGGTGGAGACGGACGCCGCCACCACCGCCTTGCCGGTCTCGACGATGCCGGCCTCGAACTCCGCGCGCGGCAGGTCCTGCACCTCCTGGAACCGGTGCAGGAGGTGGACTCCGTAATCGACGCCGATGCCGATGATCATGGTCGTCACGAAGATGTTGATGAAGTTCATCGGCGTCTTCACCAGCACCATGGCGCCCACCATCCAGATGAGCCCCACCGTCAATGGAACCAGAGAGGCCAGCGTACGGGACAGGCTGCGGAAATCCATCCAGATGAGCGCTGCGACCAGGACGACCCCGATCACCCCAGCGACCCAGGCGTCCTTCAGCACCATGGTGCGAACTCGTTGGTTGACCACGTTGGTGCCTGCCAATTCCGCCTGCGGTCCCAGCTTGTCGACCAGATGGAGGGCATCCGGGGGCGCCTCGCGGCGCCAGCGGTTGTCCAGTGGATAGAGATAGACAGCGGCCTTCCAGCCCTGGTCGGTCTTGCGCAGGTAGCGCTCCAGGAGGAGCCGGGTCTGCGGGCTCCCCTGAAAGCTCTCGGGTCCGATCGGCTCCTTGAGGCTGACGGCGCTGGCCAGAAGATCGAGTCCCTGGGTGAATCCTTCGGCGCGCAGCCCTTCCGCGGCCGTGGCGCGGGCGAACGTCGCGCGGATTCGCGCAAGATCGAGGGTGTCCTTCTTTTCGCGCTCGATCCAGGTGAGCGCTTCCCGCTGCTGGGAAGGCGACGGGATCATGGAGGTCACGCCGCTGAACCCGTAGAGCGTGCCGGTGTCGACCATGCGTTGCGCCCCTTGCGCCGCCCGTCCGGACAGCTCGATGACCTCTTCGGGCGTCTTCCCGCTGAGGACCACCGTCATGGAATCGAAGCCGGAGCCGAACGCGTTGCCGACCTCGGTGGCCACGTCGATGCCCCGGTTCCCCTTGGGCCGCATCGTCTTCATGCTCTCGTCAAACTCGATGTTGACGGCCAGCGCCAGGGAAGCCAGGGTGATCGCGATCCCGATGAGGCACGTGACCAAGGGATGGTGCAGCGAGAGCCGCATCAGGCCCTCGGAGCCGAAGCTGTGGAGAAAAAGCTTGGGCTGGGTCTGCCGCCGGTGATGGCGGTCTTCGCCCCAGGCCAGCATGGCGGGCAGCAGCAGGAACACCGACAACACGCAAAAGAGGATGCCGGTCCCTGTGAGCAGCCCCATCTGACGAAGGCCGGTGAAGCGAGTGAAGATAAACGCCCAGAACGTGACGGTCGTGGTGACCGCTCCGACCAGCACGGCGCGGCCGGTGGAACCCGTCATGGTGAGCAGTGCTTCCTCCAGGTTCGCCCCCTTCTGCCGCTCCTCGATGTATCGCCCATAGGAGACGATCACGAAGTCGATGCCCAGGCCCGCCAGCAGGGCCGCCACGACGCTCGTCAACGAGCTGAGCGACCCGATCGTCAGCTCGGCGAAGGCGAACGTGAGAGCCAGGCCGGCGATCATCGGCAGCAGCGCGTACATCAAGCTGCTCGGACGCCGGAAGGTGAACCAGAAGAACAACAGCACGCTGGGCACCGCGGTGCCGAGGTTGAGGAGCATGTCCTTCCGGATCAGAGAGGCGTCGCCCAGGGCCGTGAGATGAGGGCCGCCAACGACCACCTCCGGGGTCTTCATCCCCGGTCCGGCAATCTCTTCCCATTCTCCTGTCGCCTCCGCGACGACGCGGTCCACCTGAGTAGCCAGCCGCTCCACGAACTCGATGTCCTGAGGCGGTCGCACCGGCTCGGCCAGGATCAGCAGCAGGCGGTGATCGAGGGACAGGTAGTAACCGCTCGTCCAGTCGACCTTGAGGCTGCCGCGGGAGGACTGAAGGCGCCCCAAGAAGACGTCGGACAATCCCAGGGGATCGAACTTGAGCAGCTCCTTCGCGGCCAGGCCTTGCGGGGTCGTGAGCTGACGCCGGAGCTCGCCCACCCGCCCCTCGATCCCCGCATCGGAGAGCCGCTCCTCGAGCTGCCTCCGACCGTCATCGTCGAGGAAGAGCAGCGCCTTCGGGTAGAAAGTCTCCAGAAGCTCCTGGGGCTCACCGATCTTGTGCTGCACGCTCTTCAGCTCGGCCAGGCGCGCCAGCCGCCCGGCGATTCGGTCCGCCAGAGTCTCGTACGGATCGACGACCGCGCCTTCCGGGATGCGGATCGCCACGAGCAGATTGGTGCTGCTGCCGAAATCCTGGAGCGTCTGCACGTAGGTACGCACCACAGGGTCCTCCTTCGGCAGGAGGCTCAACATATCCGTATCGAAGCTGAGTCGAGAGATGAAGAAGGCCGAAAAGACGACCAGGACAGCCAAAGAGGCGAAAACCGTGTAGTAGTGATATCTCGCGAAGAGCGCGAGCCTTTGCAGGAGCGAAAGCTTCATTCAAGACCTCGAAGAATGCTGTGAAAAGGGGTCAAAGCATGGCAGGCAAAGCGCGGAGCCGGAGCCACGGCGTCATTCTATGCCATGGCTCCTCCGCAATGCGGTGAGAGCGCGGGCAGGCCGGGTTCTCCCTGGGAGACCCTCGCCGCCGCCGGCAGGTGATCGTCGCCCGCCCGATCGGCCACTAGCCCCCCTGCCCTTGAGGCCATCCCAAGCCCCTCCCGACGCTCGCGGCGGAGAGGTCGCCGAGATCGGCGGCGGGCTTGAACCGGAAGTCGCTCAGGCCGCGGGCTTCGGGTAGGTCTGCCCACCGCCGCTGCGTTCGCCGAAGACGAGGAGCAACTGCGGTCCTAAAGCTGCTTCCTGGGCGGATGAGGGCTGATCGGCTCGCTCCGGAGACCAGGAGCCAGGGTTCGTAGAGGCGCCTCCAGGGGATTGGACAGGCTCGCCCGGGGTTCGGTTCCCCAAGGAGAGGCCTCGATTGCGCGGCCGTCCCGGATGCCCTACAATGTCGTCCGCTTCCGGGAAACCCTCCCGCGGTATCCCTCTCAGCCGACGTAGCTCAGCGGTAGAGCAGCTGATTCGTAATCAGCAGGTCGCCGGTTCAATCCCGGCCGTCGGCTCCAACGGTCCATCCAGTACACTAGGGGCATGAGGAAGAAAACCACGCTCTCTCAGCGGACACGTCGGCTAGGGGTTGCCGAGGCAAAAAGCCGGTGGTCGGAGGTAGTGCGGGAGGCGGCACAAGGTCCAACGGTCATCCACAGCCGCGGGAAAGATCTCGTCGTCGTGCTGGCGATCGAAGACTATGAGCGGCTGTCGGCCGACCAGCAGGCTTCAAAGGCTGGCGGCGCCGCGTTCCTGCAGCGGGTCGCAGCCTTGAAGCGGCGCCATGGTGGCGGCGTCGACGATTTCGAGCCCGCGCGCCTCGACTTCATGCCGTCTGAATCCTTCGGGCGAAAGAGAACGAGGCCTAGGTGACTCGCTACCTGCTCGACACGAACGTCATTTCAGAAGCGACGCGACCACAATCTCACGACAATGTGACCCGCTGGCGGTCAGCTTCCATCCATTACGCTGCCCTCAGTAGGTCTATGAGCTCGCGTCGGGTATGAGAAAACCAGGAGAACCCATGACCTACCACGACCGTATCGTTCGCGATCCCGGCATCTGCATCCGTGATCGCTTAAGCCGCTGGTTGGAGCCCTGCGCGTTCAGGTAGTAGGCGTCGTTTCACGTTCGGGTCCGGGGCCTCGGCCAGGAAGAAACTCCAGAGGC
>JBKKAU010000992.1:0-1615 GCA_046714475.1 Thermoanaerobaculia bacterium | reverse complement strand
GGCGGCCTCTGACTCGAGGGGCGGTGAGGAAGATCTTGCTTCGGCGGTGCGCGGAGGTGGGGATCGTGGCGGCGGGTAGGAGGTTGTCGCCGCATGTCCTTCGCCACAGCTTGGCGACGCATCTGCTGGATGCGGGGGTGGATGTTCGGAAGGTTCAGCTTCTTCTACGGCACCGGTCGATTGCGACGACGGAGCAGTATCTCCACGCGGATGTGGACCGGTTGGGGGCAGTGCTGGTTCGGCGGAGTCCTTTGGAGGGGCGGGGGAGAAGGAAGGACAGCCCGCTCCGCCCGGCCATGGCTCAGTTGCTGGGCGAACTCCAGGGCCTGGTCCAGCCCTGATCTAGCAGGGGGCGGACTTCTCCGCAAGATAGTCTAGGGAACCAAATACATCAGTCCACTAGGTTTGGCTGCGGCTACGGCTCGGTTTACCATGCGCTCCAGATCCTTAGGAGACAAACCATGAACCGCGATCTCGACCTCAGCCGCCAGCCGGCCCAGCCTTGCGTCCGCTGCGGACAGGCGACCGATGCCACCGTCTACATTGCTGAGCAGAAGGTGCCGATGTGCCGGGACTGCTCCATACGCTTCGAGGACTACCTCGCTGAGAAAGGGGCGCCACTGCCGTGTCCGCCTTTGCTCTACCGCTACAGAGCGCCCAGTGACCTTGATCCTGACAAGGACGGAGGCCCCAGCCGGTTCGAGCTATTCCTTACTAGAGATGAGGTCTGGGCTTCAAACCCGACGGAGTTCAACGATCCCTATGATTGCCGCCAAACGCAGGACTACGCAGCCCCACCTGAAGAGTGGGAGAAACGAAACCAGGGAATCGTCGACCGGTTTACCGGACTACTCGGGGCCGCGGGCCAGCGTGAAGAAGAACTCAAGGCTCTTGGGGCGGCATTGAGGAACGGGTCCAAGTATAGCGATCCCGCTGTCCAGGCTGGCATGGGGCGCGGTATGCAGGAGTTCCTCGATAAAACTCGGGTCTTGTGCCTGTGCGAGACGCAGACCAATCCAAGACTGTGGGCTCATTACTCGAATGGACATCGCGGCTTTTGCCTCGAATTCGATTCGACTCTGGACCCCTTCTCTCATGCTCTCCGGGTGAGGTACACGAGGGAATACCCGAAGTTGGGCATCAACGCTACTTCCGATCAATGTTTCCGGACGTTCCTCCTGACCAAGTCGGAACTCTGGACAGACGAGGAAGAGTGGCGATGTGTGGTCGTTCCGGGAGGCCCCGCACAATGGTCGATTCCCAAAAAAGCGCTGAAGGCGGTGGTCTTCGGCACGCGCGCGAGTGCCGACCTGCGGGCGACCATCGCCCGGCTGGTCGCGGAGCACAAGCCTTGGGTCGAGTTACGAGAGGTGGTAGAGGTTCCGTTCTCGTACGATTTTGAAGTGAGACCACTAGCAGGTGCCGCGGCGGCAGGTGTACACGCCAAATAGGTGCCAGGTGATCGGACAGGCGGAGTGACCAAAAACGTTATTTTGATGACTCCCCTTTCCGGCCGAGCGGCTTGGCGGAAGTGCTCGTCCTGCCGAGACTTAGGGGCCTTGATCCGTCGCGAAACCTCCCCCGCGGGCGGCTCCTATGCGGAAAACGAAACCGG
>JBKKAU010000991.1:0-7690 GCA_046714475.1 Thermoanaerobaculia bacterium | reverse complement strand
GCCGGGTCCATGCCGCGCGCCACGTAGTCGCGGACGCGCTCCTCCAGGTGGAACGCCAGCTCGGCCTCCACCTCGGCCCGCGGCGCGGGATCGAGAGGGCTGCGGACGCCCTTGCGCGGAAACCGGGCGCGCATGGTCACCTCGCCCAACTCGGCGCCTGCGTCGCGCCGATGGCCTGATTGACGGCCGAGGCGAACCGCTGCCACCCCGAGGTCTGCTCGCGGAACTGCCGCTCTCCCTCGCTCGTCAAGTGGTAGTACTTGGCGCGGCGGTTGTTCTCGGAAGTGCCCCACTCGCCGCCGATCCACCCTTTCCGCGTCATGCGATAGAGAGCGGGGTAGAGCGAGCCCTCCTCGATGCGGAGCACGTCTCCGGTGGCGCTCTCGATCCAGCTGGCGATGCCGTAGCCATGCATCGGCCCCCAGGTGAGTGTCTTGAGGATCAGCATCTCGAGGGTGCCCTGCAGCAGCCCGGAGTCCTTGGTGAACATGAAGCGCTCTCCTTTCTCGGCGGTGTCGGACAGGCCGCGCGGTCTTCCTATGCCTGTCTAAGGGAGAGGATACAGCGTCTCCCTTAGACGCGCAAGGGAAGACAAGGGGAGAAAGGGCGCGATGAATCGCGCCCCTACAGTCCCGAAGCTTGTGTAGGGGCGCAATTCATTGCGCCCGGACGGTGCCGCCAGGTTTGGCCTGGCAAAGATATTGCTGGGCGTCTATGTCAGCGCTCTTCCTCTAGGGGAGGGCGCCGAGGCTCACGATGAAGTCGCTCCGTAGACCCGCCGCCGTCGAAGAGGACCGGGACGAGCCGATCCGGCCAGGGCCGCGGAAGGGTCGATCCGCTTCGCGAGGAGCCCCCCGGGCGTCCGGTCTCGCATCGGACGCTCCTCGGATGGGTCCTGGCGGCTGCGGTGCTCCTCCTCGTCGCCATTGTGTCCCAGCACTTTGACGAGTTCCTCCGCCGGACCCTCGAATCCAAGATCAACCAGCGGCTCCACGGCTACACCGTCACCCTGGAGGGCGCCCATCTCAACCCCTTCGGGCTGGCGCTGACCCTGCGGGAGGCCGTCATCCGCCAGCAGGGCCACCCGGACCCGCCGGTGGCGGACATCCCGCGGCTCGAAGCGAGCGTCCAGTGGCGGGAGCTCCTGCGTCTCCATTTCGTGGCGAACGCGGTGTTCGACCGCCCGCGCATCCACCTCAACCTGCCGCAGCTCCGGCAGGAAAACCGGGACGAGCTGGACGTCGAGGACCGGGGCTGGCAGGACGCCTTGCAGTCCATCTACCCGCTGAAGTTCAACCTGGTCCAGGTGCGCGAGGGCGAGATCGTCTACGTGGACGAGGATCCCGAGCGGCCTTTCCAGATCTCCCACTGGAACCTGACCGCCGAAAACATCCGCAACATCCGCTCGGAGGAGGGCGTCTACCCCTCGCCCATCCGCACCGAGGGGGTCCTCTTCGGCACCGGCCGCGGCCTGCTCGAAGGGCACGCCGACTTTCTGTCCAAGCCTTATCCGGGCATCCACGCCGTCTACCGGCTGGATCGCGTGCCGCTGGACCGCCTGGGGATCTTCAGCTCCCGGGTGAACCTCGAGCTCGACGGCGGCACGCTCGACTCGCACGGCGAGTTCGAGTACGCGCCCAGGCACCGGGAGGCCCATATCGCCGACGTCACGGTCAGCGGCCTCCGCCTCGACTACGTCCATTCCGCGGCCACCGCCTCCGCCGAGAAGGCGAGGGCCGCCGAAGCCTCCCGCGTCGCTCAGGACGACCAGCCGCCCATGCTCGTCCGGATCGACCGCGTCCAACTCGCCGACAGCGTCGTCGGCCTCGTCAACCGGGCGGCCGCTCGTCCCTACCGGGTCTTCGTCGACGGCACCGACCTCGTGGTGACCAACCTCTCGAGCGGGTTCCGGGACGGACCGGCCGTGGCCAAGCTCACCGGGAGGTTCATGGGGAGCGGCGCCGCCCGCGCGAGCGCCACCTTCCGCGAAGAGAGCGACGGGCCGAACTTCGACCTGAACGTGGCGATCGAGGGCGCCTCGTTGCCGTCGATGAACGAGCTCCTGCGCTCCTACGGCAAGCTGGACGTCACCGAAGGGACCTTCTCGCTCTTCTCCGAGGTGAAGGTCAACAACCGCAGGATCACCGGCTACGTCAAGCCGCTCATCAAGGACGTCAAGGTCTACGATCCGGAGCAGGACAAGAAGAAACCGGTCTTGAAGAAGCTCTACGAGAAGGTCGCGGGCGGGCTCGCCAACATCCTCGAGAACCGGCCGCGCGACGAGGTCGCCACCGTCGCCGACCTCTCGGGCTCGATCGACGACCCGAACACCAGCACCTGGGAGATCGTCGTCCGCCTGGTCTCGAACGCCTTCGTCCGGGCCATCCTGCCCGGGTTCGACCGCGAGTTCGAAGCCGCCCGCCGCGGGCGCTGACCCCCGAAGGCCCCGCTCCGCTCTTGAATCCATGATCCGAGCGCTGCTGGACCACGACGCCGAGGGGTACGTAGAGCTCCGGCGGGAGGCTCTGCTGGACTCGCCGCTCGCCTTTGCCTCCTCTCCCCATGACGACTTCGCCGCCTCTCCTGAAACGGTCCGTGAGCATCTCCGGCGTGCGCCGGCGTCGGTCATCCTGGGCGTTTCAACCTGACCTGATCGGCACGGTGGGCCTTTACCGGGACCGCCATGTCAAGGCATCCCACAAGGTCCACATCTGGGGCATGTATGTCATGCCTTTTCACCGCCGGCAAGGTGTCGCGGCCGATCTCCTCCAAGCGGCGCTCGGCCACGCGCGATCGCTGCCCGGCGTGTCGTGGGTCCATCTCGGCGTCACCTCGGCCGCGCCCACCGCCCGGCGGCTCTACGAACGGGCCGGGTTCGAGGTCTGGGGCATCGAGCCGGAGGCTCTGCGTCACGAAGGCCAGGCGGTCGTCGAGCACCACATGGCATTGCGCCTCGGCTAGGCATCACTCCTTCGACCAGACCGGCACCCGCCCCGGCGTCCAAGGGGCCCCGGCGGTCTCCAGCTTCTCCTCCAACCGCCGCAGGTCCACCTCCACGAGTTGCCGGAGCGTCCCCAGCACACTCTCCAGTTCCCCGGCGGCGATCTCGTAGGCGTCCAGGCTCGTCCGCGTGGGCGGCGCGCTGGCGGAGAACTGGGTCTCGGTGATGACGCCGATGCGGTCCAGGACCGCGGGGGGGACGGGCTCGTTGTAGCTGCGCAGAACCGCGTCTCCCTCCAGGGCGAAGCGGAGGTCCCGCAACCGCGCCTCGATCGACCGCGCCTCGTCGCCCAGGCGCGGGTCCACCTCCGGCGTGTCGAGCACCGCCTGCTTGATGTGGGCGAGGCGGTCTTCCGCGCCCTCGATGCTGGCCATGGCGCCCAGAGCCGCCCTCTGCAGGCGGGAGACCTTGCGCGTGAATTCCTGGAGCACGGCGGGGTCGGCCCCCTCGGCGGCGCCGAAGAGCGGCTTTACCTCGAAGGTCTGGGGCTCGCCGAGCGGCGTCTCCTGGCCGTTCACCCGCCGGGCGAGCGACACCCTGTACGTGCCGGGGGCGACCAGCGGGCCGGAGGGGATGTAGACGTAGGGGTTCTCGGGCTGCGGCGGCGTCAGGTCGGTCGGATCGGCGGGCGGCCAGCGCAGGTCCCAGGCGATCCGGTGCAGGCCCGCTTTGGCCGGAGCGGTCAGGCGGCGCAGGGTCCGGCCTGCCGAGTCCGAGATGGTGAAGAGCAGGACCGGGTCCTCTTCCGCGGCTTCGGCCCGCAGGTCGGCCGGGGTGGGGTAGGAGAGCTTTTCACCCGGATCGAGCTCCTTTTCCCGCTCTTTGCGGGCGTCGCGGCGGGTGCGGACATCCTCCTTCAAATGCCAGGTGAACACCGCTCCGAAGGGCGGGTTCGGGGCACTGTACAGGGAGTCCCCCTGGAACGACTTGTCGCGGTAGCCGAGCGGCGCGGACGGCGAGAAGAGCCAGGCCGCCTGGACCGGGAAGAGCACCGCCTCGCGCTCCAGGGTCTCGGGGGCGGTCCGCAGCGGCGAGATGTCGTCGAGGACGTAGATGCCGCGGCCGAAGGTGCCGACCACGAGGTCGTCCTCCCGCTCCTGGATCGCCAGGTCGCGGACCTGGATCGTGGGCAGGCCGCCCTGGAGGCGCAACCAGCGCTTGCCGCCGTCCCGGGTGAAGAAGAGCCCGCGCTCGGTGCCGGCGAAGAGGAGGTCGCGGGAGACGCGGTCCTCGATCACGACGTAGACCGTCTCCCTGGCGGGGAGGTCGCCGGCGATCGACGCCCAGGTCCGGCCACGGTCGGCGCTCTTCAGAAGATAGGGCTTGTGGTCCCCCATCTTGTGGTTGTCGAAGGCCGCGTAGACCGTCGAGGCGTCGTGGCGCGAGGCGGTGAGGCGGCTGACATAGGTGCGGTCGGGGACGCCGGGGAAGCGCTCGGCCTTGCGCCAGCCGCCGCCGCCGTCCTCGGAGACCTGGACCAGGCCGTCGTCCGTGCCCGTGTAGAGCAGGCCCTCGACCAGCGGCGATTCGTCCAGCGCCACCAGGTTGCCGTAGAAGGAGGTCGAGGCGTGTTTGGCGATGGCGTCGACGGACCAGAGCCTGCCCATGACCGGGAGCTGGTTGCGGTCGATCTGGCGCGTGAGGTCGGCGCTCACCGGCCGCCAGCTCGCGCCGCGGTCGTCGCTCCTGAAGAGCCGGTTGGCGCCCAAGTAGAGGCGCGCCGGGGCGTGCGGGCTGATCAGCAGCGGCGAGTCCCAGTTCCAGCGCAGCGCGGGCTCGCCCTTCCCCTCCTGCGGCTGGATGTAGAGCCGCTCGCCGGTACGGCGGTCGAAGCGGCGCAGGAACCCGTACTGGGCCATGGAGTAGACGATGTCCGGGTTTTCGGGGTCCACCCGCGGCTGGAAGCCGTCGCCGTTGCCGAGCACCTCCCATTCGCGGTTGGTGATGCCATGGAGGGTGGTGGTGCGCGAGGGGCCTCCCAGGGTGAAGCTGTCCTGGGTGCCGCCGTAGACGCGGTAGAAGGGGCGCGAGTCGTCGACGGCGATGCGGTAGAACTGCGTCACCGGCAGGTTCGCCTTGTAGCTCCAACGCGCCCCGCGGTCGAAGCTCTCGTAGATGCCGCCGTCGCAGCCGACGAGGAGGTGCCGGGTGTCGGCCGGGTCGATCCATACCGAGTGGTTGTCCACGTGTTTGGAGCTTTCGCCCAGGTCGCGAAAGGTCCGGCCGCCGTCGTCGGTGACCTGGAGGAAGACGTCGACGGAGTAGACCCGGTCGGGGTTTTCGGGATCGACGAAGATCTCGTTGTAGTACATCGGGCCGTCCGGGACGTAATCGCTGCGCCTCTCCCAGGTCTCGCCGCGGTCGGTGGAGCGGTAGAAGCCGCCCCCGTCGCCGGCAGTGCCCGCTGCCTCGACCACGGCGTAGACCGTGTCGGGGCTCGACGGCGCGACCGCGAGGCCGATCCGTCCCATCTCCTCCTTGGGGAGGCCGGACTCCAGCTTCCTCCAGGTGGCGCCGGCGTCGGCCGACTTGTAGAGGGCCGACTCCGGGCCGCCGTCGATCTGCGTCCAGACGTGACGGCGCCGCTGCCAGGCGGCGGCGTAGAGAACGTCCGGGTTGCGCGGGTCGAGCGCCACGTCGGTGACGCCGGTGTCCTCGCTGACGGTGAGGACGGCCTTCCAGGTCTTGCCGCCGTCGGTCGTCTTGTAGAGCCCGCGGTCGCCGCCGGCGTTCCAGAGCGGCCCCTGGGCGGCGACGTAGAACGTATCGGAGTCCCGCGGATCGACCAGGATCCTGCCGATGTGCTCGGAGCTCGCGAGCCCCATGTTTTTCCAGATCTTGCCGCCGTCGACCGATTTGTAGACGCCGTCGCCGTAGCCGACGCTGCGCTGGCCGTTGTTCTCGCCGGTGCCGACCCAGACGGTCAGCGGGTCTTGGGGGTCGATGGTGACGCAGCCGATCGAGTAGGAGCCTTCGCCGTCGAAGACCGGCTCGAAGGTCGTGCCGGCGTTGGCGGTCTTCCAGACGCCGCCCGAGGCGACCGCCACGAACCAGGTGGAGCGGTCGGCGGGGGAGACGGCGATGTCCACGACCCGGCCGGAGGTGAGGGCCGGGCCGATGGGGCGCAGCTCGAGGCCGGCCCAGGCGTCGGCGGGGTCTTTCTTCTTCTTCTCTCCGGCATCGGTCGCCGCGCCGGCGGCCCCAGTGGCGAGAAGAAGCAGGAGCAGCAGCAACGACAGGGTGGACCGCAGGATGCGATTCATGTCCGTCCTCCTTGGAACGGCCGGGTTATAGCCTGCCCGGCGCCCGCCGCGCTTTCACAAATTTGCTCGCCTCGAACTTTTGCCGTCCTCAACCGTAGATAGGGAAACGACGGGGGAGCCTTGAAGAGCATCCCGAGGTGGATCGATCCGGAGGACCTCGACGCCTGCGTGAGGTTCGACCCGCTGTTCTCGACCGGCCTGGTGAGCATCACCGGCTGGCGTTGCCTCGTCGACGGTCCGGCCCTCGCGCAGGAGAGGAGCCATTCCTCGCATACGTTGACGATCGTCGCCTCGGGAGCGTTCGTCCTGCTGTCCCGGGGGCGCTCCATGTTCGTGGCTCCGTCCTGCGCGGCGCTGCACGTCCCCGGGCTTCCCTACAACACCGAGCATCCGTGCGGGTGCGGGGACCGGGGCTGGAACCTGGCATTCCCAAGGGACGTGATGGAGGAGGTCCTCGCGCCGGCGGGTGGGATGCCGGGGTCGACCGCCGTCCGCTCGATCCCAGGCCGCGCGCTGCTGCGGCTTCGCCTGCTGCTGGAAGCCGGGAACGCCGAGCCGCTGGCGGTGGAGGAGGCGGCGCTCCAGGCGCTGGACGGCTGGGCCGGAGGGCGGGGGCGGCGCGAGCCGGGCCGCGCCGCGACCGCGGAGGCGCACCGGCGTTGCGTCGAGACGATCCAGCGCCTGCTCTACGAGCGCCGTCACGAGCCGGTGCGTCTCGCGGACCTCGCGCGCGCCGTCCATACCTCGCCCTACCACCTCTGCCGGCTGTTCAAGGAGTCGGTGGGGATGCCGATCCACCGCTACCTGACCCGCCTGCGTCTGCTCGACGGTCTGGAGGCGCTGGCGTCGGCCGACGTGCCGCTGACCGGGCTGGCGCTCGACCTCGGCTTTTCGAGCCACAGCCACTTCACCGCGGCCTTCCACCGCGAGCTCGGGATGACGCCGTCGCGGTTCCGGCAGCTCGCCAGCCGGGAGCGGGTGGGTATACTTACCCTTTGAACCTCCTCATCCTCGCCACCAAGGCCCCCTGGCCTCCCGTGGACGGCGGGCGGCTTCTGCTCGCTCATACGCTGGAGGGGCTCGCCGCGGCCGGGGTCCGGCCGACTCTCGTGGCGCCGGTCGATCCGCGGCGGTTCGACCTGGAGCGGGTCGCGGCCGAGCTTTCGAGGTGGTGCGTGCCCCGGCTGGTGCCGGCGGCTCCGGGGTCTCCTGCCCTGGCGCTGCTGCGGTCCTGGCGCGTCCCCCTGTCCATCTCCCGCCACTCGCTGCCCGCGGTCCGGCGGGAGGTCGGGCGCCTGCTCGCGGCCGAGCGCTTCGACCTGGTCCACGCCGAGCAGCTCCAGGCGCTGCCGCAGACGGCGCCGGCTTTCGCCCGGTCGGTGCCGGTCGTGCTGCGGGCCCAGAACGTCGAGAGCGACCTCTGGGC
>JBKKAU010000990.1:0-1000 GCA_046714475.1 Thermoanaerobaculia bacterium | reverse complement strand
GATCGAGCGCCTCGCCGAGGCGCGGCTGCTGGAGAACCCGTCGGACTTCTACGCCCTGACGCGGGAGAAGCTGCTGGAGTTCGACCGGATCGGCGAGGTCTCGGCCGACCGGATGATCGAGTCGATCGACGCCGGCCGGCAGGTCGGCCTGCGCCGCGCGCTGATCGGCTTCGCGATCCCGATGGCCTCCGAGGGCACCGCCGCCAAGCTCTGCCGGTCAGGCTTCGCTTCACTCGAGGCGGTCGCCGACGCGGGCGAGGAAGCGCTGCAACAGGTCGAGGACATCGGCCCCAAGGTCGCCGCGAGCCTGGCAAAGCACCTGGAGCGCCTGCGCCCCGAGATCGAGCGCCTGCGTGCGTTCAACGTGAACCTCGACGTGCTCGACGAGGACCTCCCGCCCGAGGTCTCCTCCGACGCGCCACTGGCGGACAAGACCGTCGTCATCACGGGCTCGATCTCGGACCCGCGCAGCGGCGAGAAGGTCCCGCGGCCGGCCTTCCAGCGCCTGTGCGAGCGCGCCGGCGCAACGACCGCCACGTCGGTGTCCGCGAGCACCGACATGCTGATCTGCGGGGCTGACGTCGGCGCCAGCAAGCTCACCAAGGCCGAGAAGTTCGAGGTCGAGGTCGTCGACCAGGCGGTGATCTGGGAGCAGCTGATCGCCGCCGGCCTCGTCTAGCAGCGCGAAGTCACTGGCAACTGCCCGTTAGTCCAGCGACTGAGCGGGCACTCATTACATCGAGGCGCCGCGTGCAGGGGTGCAGGCGGCCCGAGATGGGAGGTTGTATGAAGTCCATTCATCGCGGCCCAACTCGCGACGAGCTCGATGCTCGCGTGCGGGATTTGAGGCTGCAGTCCTGGCGCCGCCGTTCGGTGGCGGCGCTGGTAGTCGCGGCTCTGGCCGCGGGCACGGTGACCCCGGCGATCAGCTATGCCGAACCAGGCGGCTGGGGGCCATCGGAGAGCAGTTCCAGCAGCGGTAGCTCGATCGGTTCGAGTT
>JBKKAU010000989.1:0-1603 GCA_046714475.1 Thermoanaerobaculia bacterium | reverse complement strand
TGAAGACGCAACGCAGATCTACCCCACAACACCTCCAGGTGGACGCCGCCGATCTCGACAAGCTGATCGAAGAAGCCATCGTCGACTGCTATGACGAGGCGGAACAGCGGATGGGCTTCTACACCATGCTCGAGGAGAACCTTGGGGTTCCCTTCAAGACCTCTGTCTTCGGAGTGCAGGTCACGGTCGAGAGCATCGACTTGAACGACGCGGATGAGATCGTCGCCTTCTGCGCGCGTGGCGATGTCCGACAGGCCATCCCTCTCCTGGATCTGCCGCTCCCGGCGCAGGTGCCTCGCGGAGCGGAATGGATCGAGGCCTATCGGCGCTGGGCGCGCCGAGCCTAGACCGGCTATGCCGGAGGAGAGACCTTGAGCGAGTATCAATACTATGAGTTCCAGGCCGTCGACCGGCCGCTCACCAAGGAGGAGATGCGGGAGCTGCGCGCTTGCTCGTCGCGCGCCACCATCACGGCGACCCGGTTCGTGAACCACTACGAATGGGGGAGCTTCAAGGGGAATCCCGCCACCTGGATGGAGAAGTATTTCGACGCGTTCCTCTACCTGTCGAACTGGGGGACGCACGAGCTCACGTTCCGCCTGCCCAGGCGGGTCCTCGCCCTCGACACCGTCAAGCAGTACTGCCGCGGCCAGGCCGCATCGGTCCGAGTCAAGGGCGACTTCCTGATCCTGGAGCTCGTTTCCGGGGACGAGCCTGGAGACGACTGGGATGGAGGCTGGGACGACGGCAGCGGATGGCTGTCCTCGCTGATTCCGCTCCGGGGCGACCTCGTGGGCGGTGATCACCGGGCGCTTTATCTTGCCTGGCTCCTTTGTGTCCAGGCCAGGGAGCTGAAGAACGATGCGACCGAGCCGCTGGTCCCCCCCGGCTTGGGCGACCTGCCTGCTTCCCTTCAGGCTTTCGCCGATTTCCTGCGCATCGACCAGGATCTCCTCGCGGCCGCCGCGGCCCGCAGCCCTGGGGGTGACACGTCCTCGTCCGACCCCGAAGTCGAACGGTGGATCGCGGCGCTACCCGACGCCGCGAAGACCGACTGGCTCGTCCGGCTTGCCGGGGGCAAGGAGCCTCATCTGCGGGCCGAGCTGCTGCGGCAGTGCCGAGAGTCCAAGCCGGCAGCTCCACGTCGCGGCAGCGAAACCCCGCGAACGGTGGGCGAGCTTCTGGCCGCGGCCGATCGGCTTGCGGAAGAACGGCGCCGGAAGGAAGCTGAGCGGGCCGCAGCCGAGCGCGCCCGGCGCGAGCGGGAGGCGGCTGAGGCTCGGGAACGGTATCTGAAGAACCTGGCCACGCGTGAGGCCGCCGTCTGGGATGAGGTGGACGCGCTCATCGCCACCAAGCAGCCTGGCAAGTACGATCAAGCCATAAAGCTCCTCCGCGATCTGCGAGACCTCCATTCCTGGAAGGGAACGGCGGGAGACATCGAGGCGCGCCTCTTCCAACTCCGGGAGGAGCACGCCAAGAAGCCGTCTTTCCTGAACAGGCTGGAGAACGCGGGTTTGCGACCGAGTCGACCCTGATTTCGACGAGTGAAGCTCATCGTTTTGGCCTGAGAGGCTGTGAAAAATTCTCGGCACCGAGTTCT
>JBKKAU010000988.1:0-8416 GCA_046714475.1 Thermoanaerobaculia bacterium | reverse complement strand
CGGCGCCGGTCGGGTTGCAGGCGCCGGTACCGTTCTGCTTGGTGTTGTAGTAGACCAGGTCGTTCAGGGTGAAGCCGTCGTGGGCGGTGATGAAGTTGACGCTTTCGGCGGGGTTGCCGAAGCCGGTCCAGGTGCCGGTGATCGAGGCGCCGAGGTTGCCGACCTGGGCGTTCTCCCCCTTCTGGAACTTGCGCAGGTTGTCGCGATAGAAGCCGTTCCACTCGGACCAGCCGGCGGGGAACCCGCCGACGCCGTAGCCGGCCGTGTCCCAGGCCTCGGCCACCACCTTGAAGTCCTCGTCCTGGGCGAGCTGTGCGATGTCCAGCAGCGTCTGGGCGTTGGAGTTGAAATTCCGGCCGTCGCTCCCCTCGCGGCCCAGGGTGTAGGCGAGGTCGAAGCGGAAGCCGTCGATGCCCATCTCGTCGTGCCAGTAGCGGAGGCTGTCGAGGATCAGCCGCCGCACCGCCGCCCGGCTGGCGTTCAGGTTGTTGCCCGTGCCGGTCGACTCCCAGTAGCAAGTCTTGTTGTCGGCCAGGGTGTAGTAGCTGGCGTTGTCGAGGCCGCGGAGGTTGATGTAGCGCACCGGGTTGCCGGAGCAGGCGCCGCCCTCGAAAGTGTGATTGAAGACCACGTCGAGCCAGACCTCGATGCCCTGGGCGTGGAGAGCCTTGACCATCTCCTTGAACTCGTTGACCTGGCTGCCGTTGGTGAGGGTGCAGTTGTTGACGTCGGTGCACAGGTATTCGCGATTCGGGGCGAAGAATTGGGTGGTCATGTAGCCCCAGTAGTTGACGCGGTCGGCGGTGGCGCCGCCCACCGGGTCGTCGAACTGCGGGTACTCGTGGACCGGCAGCAGCTCGACCGCGGTGACCCCCAGCCCCGCGAGGTAGGAGGCCTTGGCCTTGAAGCCGTCGTAGGTGCCGCGTAGCGTCGACGTCACCGACGAGTCGTTGCGGGTGAAGCCGCGCAGGTGGACCTCGTAGACGATCGAGTCCTTCATCTCCACGCCCGGCCGCACGTCGCCGGTCCAGTCGAAGGAGTCGTCGTTGATGACGATCGACTTGGGCATGGCGCCGGCGCTGTCGACGAAGCCGTAGGTGTCGGTGCCGCCGAGGATGGCGGTGGAGTAGTGGTACTGGCCGCCGCTCAGGACCCGCTGCGGCTCGCCGGTCACCGCCTTGGCGTACGGGTCGGTCAGCAGCTTGTTGGGGTTGAAGCGGTGGCCGTTGGAGTCGGCGTGCGAGATGAGGCCGGTCGAGCTGCCGGCCGTCCAGCTCGCGTTGTAGGGCCAGTTGGGTCCCCACGCCCGGTAGCCGTAGAGGGTGCCGGCGCCGAGGCCGGAGACGGTCACGGTCCAGATGTGGTTGGTCGTGTCGGTCTTGGTCAGGGTGTGCCGGGCGGTCGGCGTCGATGCGGTCGGACTCGAGAAGATCCAGACTTCGATACGGGTGGCGTTCTGCGAGAAGACCGCGAACTGGACGCCGCCGCTGACCAGCGTCGCGCCGAGCTGCGTCTGCGCGTCGGCGGGAACGGCTTGCCCGAGAGTGAGCAGCGCGAGCAGGGCCAGGAAGACGACGGGCCGGAACCGCCGGCCGACGGTGGGGGGGAGGGAGGGGTGCATGGGTTCTTTCCTCGGTTTCCAGGACAAGTTGAAAGGTAGGGAGGTGGCCCCCGGGCAGGAGCTCCGGGGAGAAGAGCGTCCCCGATTCTACTGCACCGCTGATGCCGTACCTCCTATCTAGGAAGGTGTCTGAAAAGCCGATCCCGAGAATCCTCAAAAAAAGTGCAAGGTTTTGCCGCCGGAATCCGTCTTTCTTGGGTTGCAACAGGGTGATTGACAATGTGGCCACTTGAGGCTACATTGCTCCCATGAAGGAGATCGGCATCCGTGAGCTCAAAGACAAGCTCAGCGAGTACATCCGCCTTGTACGGGAGGAAGGGGAGGTCGTCATGGTGACGGACCGTGGAAAAGTGGTGGCGGAGCTGCGGCCTCCGGGTCGTGAGACGGAGCTCGCGAAGAAGTATCCGAAGCTGGTGGAGATGGCGCAGAAGGGGTTGATCCGGCTCGCCAGGCACGGCAATCACCCAGGGCTCTATCCGAGGTTCCCCTCCATGACGCCGCCGGGGACCGCGCAACGGCTTCTGGATGAAGAGAGGGGCGAGCGATGAATGTCTACGTGGAGTCGAGCGCCGTGCTCGCCTGGCTGTTCGAAGAGCCGCCTGGCGGACAGATCGGAGAGGTGCTCAGGGAAGCCGACATGATCGTCGCCTCGGACCTCACCCTGGTGGAGTGTTCCCGGGCTCTGGTCCGGGCGGGGGTGATGGGGGATCTCCCCGAGCATGAAGCTGCTGGGCGCCGGCGAGCGCTGGAATCGACAGCCACAGAGTGGAACGTCTTGTCCTTGGGCGAGGAGGTGGTCCAACAAGCTCGCCGGCGCTTCCCCAGCGAGCCGGTACGTACTCTGGACGCCCTGCACATCGCCAGCGCCCTCACGGCCCGCCAGTTGATCCCCGACCTCGCCTTGTTGAGCTTGGACAAGCGGGTGCGGGAGAACGGCTCCGCGCTCGGGTTCGACGTCCTTCCCGCCTGACCTCTACCTCTACTCGTGGCCCGCTCCGCCTGGGGCGGGCTCGTCTCTGCGGTCCCGGCTAGCGCCGGCTGGGGGCGCGGCGGGCGCGCAGCAGCTCGGGCAGGTTGTCGCGGATCCAGGCCTCGGCCCTGTCGATGTGGCGGTATTGCCGTTCGCGGCGCCGGAACTCCGGGGTGTGGAACAGGCGCCGGCCGTTGCTTACCACCGGCGGCATGTCGGCGTGCAGCAGCTCGTGGTAGACCACGGCCTCGACCACGTAGCGCGGCACCTCGGGCTGGTCGAGCACGCGGTGGAGGCGGACCAGGTCGTCCTCATAGGAGTAGCTGCCGAGCTGGAGACTGGCGGTGCGCGCCCGCTTGCGGCAGCTGTGAGCGGCGCCGCCGCCGCCGCGGCCCCAGGTGATGCCGGGGGTGAGCCGCCCCTGGAAGTAGCGCTGGTTGAGGTCGTCGGCGATCCTGCGCAGGTCGAAGACCTCGCCCTCGGGCCGCAGGACGAGGCGGCGGCGCGTCTCGGTCTGGCGGTGACGGGCGAAGTGCTCGCGGATGACGACCAGGGCCTGCCGCGCCCGCGGGCTCCCCTTCTTGCTGTCGACGAACGTGGCGACGGCTTGGAGCACCTCCTCCGGGGCTTGGGTGAACGAGCGGTGGATGCGCAGGGCGAGCTTGCTGGAGTCGCCGGGCCGCACGGTGAGGATGGTGCGGCGGTTGTCGGTCAGGGTCAGCGAGCGCAGGCGGCCGCCGTTCCAGCGGTTCAGCCGGCGCAGCAGCTCGGCCTCCGGGGCGCAGGGGTGAGGGACGGCGACCGGCCGGCTGCGCTGCGGCAGCGCCGGGGTCTCGGCGCCGAACAGGTGGAGCTGGAGCGGCCGGCGCGCGGGCCGCATCTCCTCGCGGCGTTGACGCCTGGGGGAAGCGATCGCTTGTGCTGCGGAAGATCTCATCGCCACCTGTGCTCCATCTCAGTGGCTGCGCTAAGTTCCCACAAGCGGAGCCCCTTTTCCGGGAATCCGCGACAGGTCCCTTCGCCACGGCGACCCAAACTCTAGCACAGCCCCGGCCCGGTGAGGTCCGGTCAGGACCGTGTGAGCCAGCGCTCGCCGACCGCGAGGGTATGGACGCGGTCCCGGTCCGCCTGCTTTTCGTCCAGAACCTGTTCGAGGACCTTGGGGGCGAGGTCGACCGGCTCGTCGGTCAGGTCGAAAGCCCCCCAGTGCATGCCGATCATCTGGCGCGCCCCCAGGTCCAGGAAGGCCTGGTAGGCCTCCCCGGGGTCGGCGTGCTGGTAGCGCATGAACCAGCGCGGCTCGTAGGCGCCGATGGGGAGGAAGGCGACGTCGATCCCCGGAAAGCGCCGGCCGATCTCGGCGAAGCCGTGGTAGTAGCCGGAGTCGCCCGCGAAGTAGTAGAGGCGCTCGCCCGAGTCGAGCAGCCACGAGCCCCAGAGCGAGGCGTTCTTTCCCATATCGACCCGGTTGGACCAGTGCTGGGCCGGGAGGAAGGTCAGGGTCCAGCGGCCGTGCCGGACGCTCTGCCACCAGTCCAGCTCGACCACCCGGGTCCGGCCGCGGGAGCGGAGCCAGCGCCCCAGACCCAGGGGGACGAACCAGGGCATGTCCGCCGGCAGCCGCTGGACCGTCCAGGCGTCCAGGTGGTCGTAGTGGTTGTGCGAGAGGACGGCAAAGGCGCCGGTCGGGATGGACGCCAGGGGGATGCCCGGCGGGGTGACCCGGCGCGGCACGAGTGCGCGGGCCCCCCAGTGGGGATCGGTCAGGACGACGTCGCCTCCCTCCTGGATCGCGAACGTCGAGTGCCCGACCCAGGTGATGGACGGCGGCGCCCCGGCATCCTTCAGATACGCCCCGTCGTTCGCCACCACCGGCACCCGGGGCGGGGTCTTGCGGTCGTAGGGCGCCTTGCCCGCGAGCCGCCACTGCAAAATTTGACGAAATTTCGTGTTGAACGGCTGCCACGGGCAGAAGAACCGTCCGGGCTCACCGTGTGGGGCATAGAGGAGGGCGGGGTCGCTCAAATCCGCTCCACCCGCACCTCCGCCTGTCCCTCCTGCCCGCCGAAGAGCTTGCCGAGCTTGCGGTGGCGGAAGGCGAAGATCTTGCGGACGTCGCGTTCCACGAGGAGCCAGTTGGCGAGCGCTCCGAAGGGGACGGCGTAGCGGACCCGGTCACCGACCCGGGTGCTTGTGCCATCCACGTCCTCGAAGGTGTGCTCGTGCACCCACTGCCGGTAGGGGCCCTTGAGCTGCTCGTCCACGAAGCGGCGGGGCGGCTCCCAGTGGGTGATCCCGGTCTTCCAGCGGACCGGGATGCCGTGCAGGCGGAGGCGGTAGTCGATCAGCGCCCCCTGCCGCATCTCGAACGGCCTCGGGGTCACGATGTCGAAGCTCAGCCAGTCCGGCGTCAGGACCTCCAGGTTGGCGGCGTCGGCGAAGAACTGGAAGACCTCCGCCCGGGGGCGGGGCAGTTGAATACGGGTTTCGAGCTGATAGACGGTCACGGCGGTCCCTCTCTCCCCTCCTCAACCGCCGCCGGCCAGGAAGGCTTCCCGGATCGCCTCCATCCGCTGGCGGTTCACCCCGAAGTCGCGGCGGCCCAGGCGCGACGCCGAGCGGAAGTGGATCTGCCTGGCCCCGTCGTCGAATTCGAGCTCGACGTCGTCCGCGAAACGGAAGACCCGCGAGCGGCATACCGCATGGATGTATTCGGGTTCCTCCTTCACGATGCGGGTGCGCGGCATGGCCCGCAGCACGCCGAGGAGACGCTGCCGCGCCAGGGCGAGCGTTTCCCGGTAGGGGATCGGGTCCATCTTCTTGCTCGACCCCGGCGGTGCCTGGGTCGAGACGCAGTTCGGGGTCCTGGGGCAGGGGGCGAGTCTCGAGGGCATGGGCATGGCTCCGTTCGTCTCCGTACTCTATGATGTACGCCCTCCAGGGAGCACCCTCGAAATGACCTCGATCCACGATGTCGCGACCCCCGCCCTGCTCCTCGACCTCGACGTCCTGGAGCGCAACCTCCAGCACATGGCCGGGCGGGCCGCGGCTTTGGGGGTGCGCCTGCGGCCCCATATCAAGACCCACAAGTCGATCGAGGTGGCGGAGCGCCAGCGCGCCCTCGGGATCTCCGGCATCACGGTCTCGACCCTCTACGAGGCCCGGGTCTTCATCGATTATGGCTTCGGCGACGTCACCTGGGCCTTTCCGGTCATCCTGTCGCGCCTCGACGAGGTGCGGGAGCTGGCCGACCGGTCGACCTTGCGGCTGGTCGTCGACTCCAAGGAGGCCCTCGAGGCGCTGGAACGGCTTGGCCGGCCGCTCCACGTCTGGCTCAAGGTCGACTGCGGCTACCACCGCGCCGGCGTCGACCCCGGGTCGCCGCTCGCCCTGGAACTGGCCCGCGGGCTGGCGGAGTCGCCGGCGCTCACCTTCGACGGCCTGCTCACCCACTCGGGACACGCCTACCAGGGCAAAAGCCGCGAGGAGATCGTGGCGATCGCCGAGCAGGAGAGGAGCGTCATGGCGGGGTTCGCCGAGCGGCTGCGGGGCGAAGGGATCGAGACGCCGGCGGTCAGCGTCGGCTCGACCCCGGCGATGTCGGCCGTCGAACGGCTGGACGGCGTCACGGAGGCGCGGCCCGGCAACTATGCCTTCTACGACTTCATGCAGGTGGGGCTCGGCGCCTGTGAGGTGCGCGACTGCGCGCTGACCGTGATGTCGAGCGTCGTCTCGCACCGGCCGGGCGATGACCGGAGCGTGATCGACGCCGGCGCGCTCGCCCTCTCCAAGGACCCGGGAATCGACCGGCCCGTGCCCTCCCTCGGGGAGGTCTTCGAGGACTACGGCGCCGGCCGGCTCTCCGGCGAGGCGCGGCTCGTCTCGCTGTCCCAGGAGCACGGAATTGTCAGTGCGCCTCTGTCCGTCGGTACGCGCCTGCGGGTCCTGCCCAACCACTCCTGCCTGACGGCGGCGTGCTTTGACGAGTACCTGGTGGTCCGCGGCGATGAGGTGGTGGACCGGTGGAAGATCTGGCGCGGCCGTTGAGCGGGAGGACATGAGTATGTTGATGCTGGACGAGGAGGCCCGGCGGGCGTTGTGGAAGCGCCTGGTCGAGACCATGGAGGACTACGCGGCTCGGATTGACTCGGCCCGCGTCACGCCGGAGCTCGACCTGGACGGACTGCGGTCGCTCTTGGCGCCGTTCGATTTCGACCGGCCGGTCGCGCCGCTCGAGGCCCTGGACTTCGCGGTGGAGAACCTCTGGCGGTACCAGGTCCACACGCCTCATCCGCGCTACTTCGGGCTGTTCAACCCCGCCCCGACGACCATGGGGATCGCCGGCGACGCCCTGGCCGCCGCCTTCAACCCGCAGCTCGCCGCCTGGAGCCACAGCCCGTTCGCCGCCGAGGTCGAGCAGCACCTGGTGCGCGCCCTGGGCGAACGCTTCGGCTACGACCCCGCCCGCGTCGAGGGCACCTTCACCTCGGGCGGCGCCGAGGCCAACCACACGGCGCTGCTGACGGCGATCACCCGCGCCTATCCCGAAGTCGCCCGGCGGGGGATGCTGGCCCTGCGCAGCCAGCCGATCCTCTACGTCTCGCGGGGGACCCACGACTCGATCCTCAAGGCTGCGCGACTCTCCGGGATCGGCACCGAGGCGGTGCGGGAGGTCAAGACCGACGGCCGGATGCGGATGGTCCCCGAAGACCTCGCGGCGCGCATCCGGGAGGACCGGGAGGCGGGGCTGTCGCCGTTCCTGGTGGTCGCGACCGCCGGCACCACCGGCGCCGGCGTGGTCGACCCGATCGCCGACCTGGCGCAGGTGGCGGACGAGGAGCGGCTCTGGCTGCACGTCGACGCCGCCTGGGGGGGCGCAGCGGCGCTGGTGCCGGAGCTGCGGCCGGTGCTCGACGGCATCGCGCGGGCCAGCTCCATCACCTTCGACGCCCACAAGTGGCTGTCGGTGCCGATGGGGGCCGGCCTCTACCTGACGCGCCACCCCGGGATCCTCGAACGGACCTTCCGGGTGGCTGCGGGCTACATGCCGCGCGACGCCACCGGGCTGCCGGTGGCCGACCCGTACGCCAACACGATGCAGTGGTCGCGCCGGTTCATCGGCCTGAAACTGTTCCTGTCGCTGGCGGTCGCGGGCTGGGAGGGGTACGAGACGGCGATCCGGCACCAGACCGCGATGGGCGACCGGCTGCGCCAGGGGCTGCGCGCGGCGGGTTGGGAGATCGTCAACGACACGCCGTTGCCGGTGGTCTGCTTCTGCGAGCCGGGGAGGCCGGCGGAGTTCCTGGATGCGGTGGCGGCCGCGGTCGTCGCCTCGGGGGAGGCCTGGATCAATACGGTCGTCCTGGGGGAGGCCGGGCCGGCCCTGCGCGCCTGCATCACCAACTACCGGACCGGTCCGGAGGACGTGGACGCGCTGATCGCGGTGCTCGGCCGCGTGCGAGACCAGGTCGTGGGCCGCTCCCCCGGTTCCGTTTGATCCCCGGAGGCTGGTAAGCTTCCGCTCTCGCGCGACCCCGGCCGGAGCCGTCTGTCACGGATTGGACGGCGGAGGCACTTATGAAGAGGACGGCCTGTACCGGCTCGCGCAGTGTGGTACTTTGCCCGCCGGGGGCTTAAACATTCCTGACGACCAAGGAGAGAAGTCATGAGCTGGGAAGATAGAGAAGACAACACGATCTACAAGGTGGTCGTGAACCATGAAGAGCAGTACTCGATCTGGCCGGCCCACCGCGAGAACCCCCTGGGCTGGAACGATGTAGGCAAGCAGGGCCCCAAGCAGGAGTGCCTGGACTACATCAAGGAAG
>JBKKAU010000987.1:0-3918 GCA_046714475.1 Thermoanaerobaculia bacterium | reverse complement strand
TGGTTGTTCTTCCGGGACCCCCGCGGGGGCCCCGCCGAGGCGCCGCCGCCGATCCCGCGCGCGCCGCGCGACCGGCCGCTCCTGCTGTCGTTCCCGCAGCAGCGGCTCTGGCTGATCGACCAGATGGAGCCGGGGACCCCGGCCTACAACCTGCCGCTCGCGGTGCGCATCGAGGGCGCCATCGACCTGGCGCTGCTCGGACGCACGCTCGACGAGATCGCTCGCCGCCACGAGGTGCTGCGGACGACTTTCGCGATCGGGCCGGAGGGGGAGCCGGTGCAGGTCGTGGCGCCGTCGTGGCGCCAGCCGCTGCCGGTGGTCGACCTGCGCCGTCTGCCGGGAGCCTTGCGTGAAGCAGAGGCCCGGCGGTGCGCCGCCGAGGACGCCGTGCGGCCGTTCGACCTCGCGGCCGGCCCGCTGCTGCGCACCACCCTGGTGCGGCTTGCCGAGGCGGAGTACGCGCTGCTCACCAACATGCACCACGTCATCTCCGATGGCTGGTCCGGCGGGATCTTCGTGCGCGAGGTGGGGGCGATCTACGAGGCCTTCTCCAAGGGCGAGCCTTCGCCGCTGCCCGAGTTGGCCCTCCAGTATGGCGACTTCGCGGTCTGGCAGCGCGACTGGCTCCAGGGCGAGATGCTGACAGCGCAGATCGCCTACTGGAAGGAGCGGCTGGCGGGGGCGCCCGTGCTGCTGGAGCTGCCGACCGACCGGCCGCGTCCGCCGGTGCAGTCGCCGCGCGGCGTCGGCGGGACGGTGTCGCTGCCGCCGGAGCTGAGCGAGGCGCTCAAGGCGCTCGCGCAGCGCGAAGGCGCGACGACGTTCATGGTCCTGCTCGCCGGCTACCAGACGCTGCTGGCGCGCTACAGCGGTCAGGAGACGGTGGTCGTAGGCTCGCCCACCGCGGGCCGCGGCCGGCCCGAGCTCGAAGGGCTGATCGGCTTTTTCGTCAGCATGCTGGTGCTGCGCGCCGACTTCGACGATCGTGGCGATCGGGGCGACAAGCAGACGTTCCGCGAGCTGCTGGCGCAGGTGCGCAAGGCGACGCTGGAGGCGTTCCAGCACCAGGACCTGCCTTTCGAGAAGCTGGTCGAGGAGCTGGCGCCGCAACGCAACCTGGGCCACGCGCCGATCTTCCAGGTGGCGTTCACGCTACAGAACGTGCCGGGCGCGGCCTTGCGCATGCCCGGCGTCATCCTGCGGCGGGTCACCGGCACCCGCAACACCACGCCGTACGACCTGGCCCTGTCCCTGGAAGAGGGGCCGGGCGGCCTCGAGGGCTCGATCCGGGCGCGCCGCGACCTGTTCGACGCCTCGACGGTCGAGCGCATGATGGTCCACTTCCAGGTGCTGCTGAGCGAGATCGCGGCCGGGCCGGAGCTCGCCGTGCTGGAGCTGCCGCTGCTCACCGAAGCCGAGCGGTCGCAGATGCTCCTGGAGTGGAACGACGCCGAGGTCCACTATCCGCAGGGTCCGCAGGAGCCGATGATCCACGAGCTGGTGGTGGCGCACGCCCGGCGCGACCCCGGAGCGGTCGCGGTCGACGGCGTCCACGGCAGCCATGGCCGCCTGACCTACGGTGAGCTCGTGGCGCGCGCCAACCGCCTGGCCCACCATCTCCGGCGCCTGGGAGTCGGACCGGAGACGCGGGTGGCGGTCTGCACCGAGCGCACCCCGGAGCGGGTGGTGGGGCTCCTCGCCGTGCTCGAAGCCGGCGCCGCCTTCGTCTCGCTCGATCCGACCTATCCCAAGGAGAGGCTGGCCTACCTGCTCGACGACGCCGGCGCGCCGGTGCTCCTCACCCAGGAGCGCTTCATGGACGCGTTGCCCGAGACCGGGGCCGCGGTGATCCGTCTGGACGCCGACTGGGAGTCGATCCAGGGCGACGAGTCGGAGCCGCCGCGGAGCGGCGTGACGCCGGACAACCTCTCCTACGTGGTTTACACCTCCGGTTCGACGGGCAAGCCCAAGGGGGTCGAGATCCCGCACGCGGGGTTGATGAACCTGGTGCGCTGGCACCAGCGGCTCTACTCGGTGGCGCCTTCGGACTGCGGCACGCAGATCGCGAGCCCGGCCTTCGACGCTTCGATCTGGGAGCTGTGGCCGTACCTCGCGGCCGGAGCGAGCGTCCACATCCCGGACGAGGAGACAAGGCTGTCGCCGGCCGGGATGATCCGCTGGTGGTCCGAGCAGCGGATCACGCTGGCCTACCTGATGACGCCGCTGGCCGAAGGCGTGTTGGAGGAGGAGATCCCGCCCGGGCTCGACCTCGAAGTCCGGGCGCTGATCATCGGCGGCGACCGTCTGCACCGCGGCCCCGATCCGTCGGTCGGCTTCCGGCTGATGAACCACTACGGGCCGGCCGAATACACCGTCACCTCGACGGTGGTCCAGGTGCCGCCGCGTACCCCGGAGACCGCCGGCCGCGGCAACCCGACGATCGGCCGGGTGGTCGACAACACCCGGATCTACGTCCTCGACCGCCAGCAGCGGCCGGTGCCGGTCGGAGTGCCGGGCGAGCTGTACGTCGCCGGCGTCGGCCTGGCGCGCGGCTACTCGGGCCGGCCGGACATGACGGCGGAGAAGTTCCTGCCCGACCCGTTCAGCGAAATGCCGGGGACGCGCATGTACCGCACCGCCGACCTGGTGCGCTACCTGCCGGACGGGGACATGGACTTCCTCGGCCGCATCGACCACCAGGTCAAGGTGCGCGGCTTCCGCATCGAGCTGGGCGAGATCGAGGCGGCGATCCTGCGGCACGAGGCCGTGCAGGAGGCGGCGGTGCTCGTGCGGGAGGATGGCGGCTCGGGCAAGCGCCTGGTGGCCTATGTGGTGGCTGAGCCTTCTTCGGTCGCCGGTCTGCGCGGCTTCCTCCAGGAGACGCTGCCCGACTACATGGTGCCGTCGATCTTCGTGCGCATGGACGCGCTGCCGCAGACGCCGAACGGCAAGGTGGACCGGCGCGCGCTGCCGGCGCCGGAGTCGCGGCCGTCGGAGGAGGGCACGGCGCCGCGTACCCCGATGGAGGAGATGCTGGCCGGGGTCTGGGCCGAGGTGCTCGGCGTCGAGCGGGTCGGGGTGGAGGAGAGTTTCTTCGAGCTCGGCGGCCACTCGCTGCTGGCGACGCGGGTGGTCTCGCGGCTGCGTGAGGCCTTCGGCGTCGAGCTGCCGCTGCGCCGGCTCTTCGAGGCGCCGACGGTGGCGGCCCTCGCCGCGGCGGTGGAGGCGGAGCGGCGGGTGGCGCAGGGGCTGGACGCCCCGCCCCTCGTGCCGGTGTCGCGTGACGGGGAGCTGCCGCTCTCCTTCGCCCAGCAGCGGCTCTGGTTCTTCGACCAGCTCGAACCGGGCAGCCCGGTCTACAACATCCCTCTGGCGGTGCGCCTCACCGGCGCGCTCGACCTGGGCCGGCTGTCCCTCTCCCTGGCCGGGCTGGCTCGCCGTCATGAGTCGCTGCGCACGACGTTCACCGCCGAGGGCGGCCGGCCGGTGCAGCGGCTGGCGGAGGAGCCGCGGCTCGCTCTCTCCCTGCTCGACCTGGCCGGCCTGCCGGAGGCCCGGCGAGAGGCGGAGACGTCGCTCCAGGCCCGTGAGGAGGCGGCGCGGCCGTTCGACCTGACCCAAGGTCCCCTGGTGCGGCTCGCCCTGCTCAAGATGGGCGAGGGCGACCACGTCGCCCTGGTGACCATGCACCACATCGTCTCGGACGGCTGGTCGTTGGGGGTCTTCGTGCGCGAGCTGGCGGCGATCTACGGCGCTTCGCCGTTGCCCGACCTGCCGGTCCAGTACGCCGACTTCGCCGCCTGGCAGCGGCGCTGGTTGACCGGCGGGGTCCTGGAGGCCGAGCTCGCCTGGTGGCGGGGCCGGCTGACCGGCGCGCCGCCGCTGCTCGAGCTGCCCACGGACCGGCCGCGTCCGGCC
>JBKKAU010000986.1:0-4157 GCA_046714475.1 Thermoanaerobaculia bacterium | reverse complement strand
AACCAGAGCCGCGCCGCGGCCGCCACACCGCCGGCTCCTGGTTTGCGCGTGAGAATAGCAGCTTCTGTTCTGTTCGCGCCAAGGTTCAAAAGGGATCGTGGCGTCCCGGAATTCCTCCCTACGCCCGCCGTCCCTGCCAAGAAGGCCTTGCAAGACCCGCACCGCTTTCCTCCGGGCGCAAGGAGACGATCAGAAACCCATGGGAGATCGGGCAGATTCTAACCCGATCTCCAGGATTTCGATAAAGCTTCAGACGGCGACGCCGAGCGCCTGCTGGACGAAGCTCTCGATGGCGGGAGCCGGACGCGCACCGCTGGCGCGGGCGGCCTCGCGCCCACCCTGGAAAACCGCCATGGTCGGGATGGAGCTGATGCGGTATGTCGCGCCGATTTGAGGGTCGGCGTCGGTGTTGACCTTGACGACGAGGAACCGGCCGGCGTTGCGCGCCGCCACCTTGGCGATCTCCGGCGCCACCGAGCGGCACGGACCGCACCAGGGAGCCCAGAAGTCGATCAGCACGGGCAGCGAGGACTGCCGGAGCAGGTCATCCAACTCGCTCCCCTGATCGACGGCGAGCGGCTCGGCGATCGGCGTCAACGCCGTCCCACAGGCGCCGCAACGGGCCTGACCGTCGAGCTTCGAGTACAGCACCCTGTTCTTCTTGCCGCAGGACGGGCAGTCACGGATGATCCCCTGGCTCATTGTCCCCATCGTCCCTCCTTTCGTCTCCTATGGAAATAACAGGACCGCTTGGTGGGGGATTCCGACCTCGCGGGTCAGCCAGCGCTCCCGGTACTCCCGCAGCTCGGGAGTATCCGGGTAGCTCTCTCCCGGCCCATAGGGATAGCCGCTCATGGCACGGAAGGGGAGCGGCTCCATCTGCTGCGCCTCCCAGGTGTTGCGGTCGGCGTCCTTGTCCCAGCCCTGGCTCTCCAGGAAAACCGTCCTCACCCATCCCTTGGGGACCGGCGGCAGCCCGGAGGCGTCGAAGGCGAGGTCGATCTCGTCCCCCGGCGCGAGGATCACGGTGCGGTCGTCCGGCTCGGCCAGCAGCTCGCGGACGTCGCCGAACCGGGTGTAGCGGCCGGGGAATGGCAGCCACGGCGACTCCTCGGAGACCCGCTCGTAGTCGTAGCCGTGCGGCGCGTTCGGGCCCCGGCGCAGCATCTCGGAGAAGCCGCGGTAGCGCAGGTCGGCCGAGGCGGGCAGCAGCCGGGCCCGCACGACCGGCTCGCCGTCCACGGGCGTCGTGGTCCAGGCGATCCGGTCCCAGGCGAGCCAGAGCGTCGAGACGATCCGCAGCCGCCGCGCCCCGGGCGGCAGCGGCGGCGTGTCGACGACCAGGGTCTTGGTCTTGCCCGCTGGATGGCCGATCGCGGGCGCCAGCACCTCCCACCCTGACGCGGTCTCGACCTCCAGCCGGGGCGGGGCGTAGGCGAGGTCGCGCCGCTGGGAGGAGGCGAGGTTCAGGCTCGCGTCGGCGGGGAAGATCCAGCCGTCGAGGTGGAGCCGGACTGGACGGCCCGGCGCCTCGCCGAGGTCGAAGGTGAACGCCCAGGGCTCCCCCGCCACCCCCTGGTAGGGGCTGGACGGATACCCCGCGGCGTAGACCTCGTCGCGTTCGCGGACCCGGTCTGTCACCTCCGCGCCGGTGCCATCCCAGGCCCGCGACACGGGACGCAGTCCCCGGCTGGCGAGCACCCGGTCCGGGCCTTTCTCCCCCGACCCCGGCACGACACGCAGGCTGCTCGCCACCTCGATCTCGGCGGGGTGGTCCACCACCCAGAGTCGCGTCACGTCGAAGAAGGCGGCCTCCCAGAGCTCTTCGGTGACGCGGAGCCGGTAGATGCCGCCGTCCGCGCGCGCCCCGTCGACCCGCACCAGTTCCTCGGGGTCGGCGCCGATCCACTTCCCCTCTGCGAGCGGCAGTCCCATCGGCGCGTTCCAGAGGAGGTCGGTGACGAAGGCGAACTTTTCGCCGTCCCATGTATAAAGGAAGGGACAGCTTCCCTTGAGGACCTGCTCCTCCACGACCCGCTGATCGCCTCGCGGCTGGATCCGGTTCTGCGGCACGCCGTTGGTCCACACCACCCGCAGCAGGTCGGCCTGGCGCCGTTGGCCGAGCCCGAGGTGGGTGACCTGGCCGGCGACCTCGCGGAACTGGTAGGCGCCGCCGGCCCGCAGCTCGAGGGTCGCGCCGAGCCCGTACAAGTTGTTCTTGCCGTTCCCCTGAGAGAGGCCGCGCAGCCGCACGGAGAGCCAGTGGTTGCGGTTGCCGCCCTGGTTCTCCAACCGGTGGAGCCCGGAGGGGCCCGCGGCGACCAGGTCGAGGTCGCCGTCCGAGTCGAGATCGGCGGCGGCGAGCGCCGTGGCGCCCCGGGCGCCTTCGACGGCGAACGGCCGGAAGACCAGCCGCCCCTGGGAGCGCCTCTGGGCGAGGATCACGAGACCGCCGGGACCGGCCGCCGCGAGATCGAGCCGGCCGTCGTTGTCGGCGTCGAAGGCAATCACCGATGCGAAGCGGCCACCGGGCAGCCCGGCTGGCCGCCAGGGTTCGAAGCGGCCCCGTCGGTTGCGCCAGAGAGCCAACCCCTGGCCGGTGGCGATCAGATCCGGGAGGCCGTCGTTGTCGAGGTCGGCGCTCGCGACCGCCGCGGCCGGGGCGCTCTGGCCCAAGCCTCCAGCGGCGGTACGGTCCGCCAGCTTGCCCTGGCGCAGGTTGTCGATCCAGGAGAGCCCCCTGGCGTGGGCCATGACAAGGTCCGGATCGCCGTCCCGGTCGAGGTCGCTCGCCACGAGACCGCTCGCGCCGCCGAGGAGCTCCCCCGGGAGGGCCTGCCTGCCGATGGATTCGAGCGGACCCTGGAGCGCGTTGCGGTAGAGGTCGCTCCTCTCTCCCCCGGCGACAACCAGATCCAGGTCCCCTTCGAGGTCGAAGTCCAGCACCGCCGCCGCGACTCCCCGCGCGTCGCCCAAACCGGCCTCCGCCGCGTCGAAGCTCCCATCCCCCTTCCCCTTCCAGAGCTCCACACTCCGAGGACCGTGACCGATCAGGTCGAGCCGGCCGTCGTTGTCGAGGTCGACGGCGACCAGGCCGGTGATGCCGGACGCCGCCGGCCCCTGGGCCGCCTTCCAGCCGGAGGAGGCGCGCCGGACCTCCAATCGCGGGGAGCCGCCCCCAGCCGGGACCCGGGCGAGGTCCGACCGCTCGTCGCCGTCGAAGTCCCCCACCGCCAGGGCTCCGCCGGAGGTCGCATTGCCGGCGAGCGGTACGGCCCGGAAACGGACCGGCACCGGCTTCCCGAACTCGGCGGGCGGCGGCTCCTGCGCGAAGCGCTCGACGGGCAGCGCCTGCACGCCGGGGAACAGCTCGCCCAGGCTCTGCTGGTAGAGCGGCGTCGGCTTGAGCACGTTTTCGAGCCGCGCCGCGGGGCCGCGGGCTGCCGCCACGTCGCCCTTTTCGAGAGCCCCGAGCACCTGGTCCAGGGTGGCCGTCGCCGCCTCCGGGGCCTGCCAGAGCAGCTCGCGGACCCGCAGGAAGGCCCGCGTCGCCGCCGCGCGGTCTCCCGCCCGCACCGCCCTCTGCCCGGATTGGAGCAGCACGACGAGGTTCTCGGGCCGCAGACGGGTCAGCCGGCCCAGCGACTCGGCCATGGCGGCGTCAGTGCCGTCCCCTCCGACGCTCGAAGCCTGACGGTACAAGGCGTACTGGACCTGGGGGTCCGCGGGTGCAGCCGCCGCGGCCTTGCGGTAGGCCGCCAGGGCCTCGTCGTCACGGCCGCTCCATTGGAAAATGTCTCCCTGGATCGTCAACAGGTCGGCGCGGCGGGGAGCCTTGGCAAGGGCCTGCCCGATCCAGCGCAGGGCCTCCTCGCTCTTCTGCTGGCGCAGGGCCGCGACCGCCAGGTTGGCATAGGGCAGCGGATCGTCTGCAGCGATCTTCACCAGCTGGCGGAAGGTCGCCTCCGCCGGCTCGGCCTGCTCGTTTTCGAGCTGGGCGAGTCCCAGGTTGCGCAGCTCGATCGCTTTCTGCGAGGGGGGGGCCGCTTGGAGAAAAGGGACGAAAAGGACGGCAAGGACGACAAGGACAGGGAGGACAGGGAGGACAGGGCGGCTTGGCATGGCGGTCGATTCTAGTGGGTGCAAGGTCTGCCCGA
>JBKKAU010000985.1:0-1642 GCA_046714475.1 Thermoanaerobaculia bacterium | reverse complement strand
CCGCCGGCGGAGTGCTCGGGCTCCTCCCACCAGCCGATGCGCTCCCGGGCGAACTCCTCGGGCGTCATCGTCCGGCGCTCGCCTGCGATCCACTCCCGGGAGATGCGCCGGTCGAGCGCAGGGTTGGCCTCGCGCCATTTCTCCTGGTCGTCGAGGACGCACCCGGGCATCCCCGGGCGGTGGTCACACCTCTCGTCCGCGCAAGGCGTGACCGACGAGCACCACTCGATCCACACGAGACTGTTGTCGCCCCCGGCCCGGCCCCGGTTCCGCAGGCCTCGCCACGTAGCGCTGTGGGTCTTCCCTGCCGACCCGCCGTAGAGGATCTGGGGGTTCCCGGTGACGGACCGGGCGCTCATGGTCGGCATGAGCGACCCCATCATCGCTGCCGTCAGCTCCTGCGCCTCGTCGAGGATGGTCCGATCCCCGGTCAGGCCACGGCCGCCGGTCTTGGTCCTGGCCTTGAACCGGAGTCTCTGGCCGCCGTGGAACTCGATCCCCTCGTCGCCGTTGGCCTCACTGATCCGCTTCACCCGCCGGGACAGGAACGGCGCCCCATCGATCAGCGTCTTGAAGTCCCGGAACGCCTCGGAGGCGATGGCGAACTCGTGCGCCGTCCAAACGACCAGGTCCGACCCGAACAGGTACAGGTCGGCCAGCACAACGACCTCGAACACGAACGTCTTGAGGTTCTGCCGGGCAGCCGCGAGCCCGGCCTCGAACGCCGCCCACTTCCCGTTGGACTTCTCGGCCAGAATGGCCTCGACCGCCAACCGCTGCTCACCGTCGAGGATAAGTCCAACAGACGCTGCGAGGTCGATGGCCACCGCTCCGGCCGACGAGTAGTGCTCCGGGACCCAAAGGTGGGCCGGGGGTACGAGGAGGTCAGGCCCCCCTGCGCTGCTCCCGGCGCTTCTTGAGGTCGTCAACAGGGTCAAGGGCCATCACCTGTCCTGCTCCGAGAGCGGCCATGAGCGTGCGCAGTTCCTTGGCCATCGCTGCCATGCCAGAGGCGGAGTCGGCGCCGGCGTCGAGGCGGGAGGCGAGGGCCAGGACGGTGTTCCCGAGCGCCGAGCCCAGTTTCCCGGCCTGTTCCAACTCTCGGCGGGCGGCCGTGGTGATCTTGCGGCTCACGCCCATCGGGCGGTCCATTTCGGGGGGTTTTGTGGGGAGAGAGACGGGGTGAGCGTGGTATCCCGAGTTAGCGCACCTAGAGATTGATACCCCCCCCTTCGCTGGTTGCCCCATCCGCCATCCATCAGCACCGTCTTGCGGCTGTGGCACGAGGCGCTGAGCGGTTGCAGGCGGTGCCAGGCATCGGGGTCACGCACGCCCATCTCGACGAGCTGTGCCCGTGTGATGGGGTGATGGTCGGCCACCGTGGCCCGTCCATCACATCGGGGGTGATGCTGGCCGGCGATTCCAACACATCGGGGGTTGGCTTCGAGGAAGGCTGTTCGTGTCTTGCGCCATGCTCGGCCGTAGGAGTTGGGCGTCACAGCGCCAGGCGGGAGACCAGCCAGACCACGAGGACTACCAGGATCACGACTACGAGGGCGCGTTCGATGGACACGGGCTACCTCACTTCGTTGGTGGCGGTGGCCGGGATCGAACCGGCGACCTCTGGGTTATGAGCCCAGCG
>JBKKAU010000984.1:0-5374 GCA_046714475.1 Thermoanaerobaculia bacterium | reverse complement strand
CTCCACGACGTCGTCCAAGCCTAAAAACACGGCATGGTGACGGGAGGCCGCCTTTCGCGACTTCCGTCAGCGGCATCAAGACGGCTCCGGAAAGCAGGATCTGGTACCGGGCCCTGCAGACGCAATTCCTCCCGACCGCGCTCTCGACGAGCCACACGAAGACTGTCGCGAGCCGCTTCAGCGGCGCCAGCGCAGGCTCTCCTGGATTCGAGATCCTCTATCTGGCGGAGAATCATCTGGTTTCGCTCTTGGAGGTGCAGGCATTGCTCGGCTCGCCTATGGCGCCGGGGGGAGTCATCGCCCGTCCCCATAGCACTTGGACGGTCCTCAACGTGAGCGTCACTCTCCAAGCCGTCGCCGACTTGACCGACGTCTCGGTTCAAAAAACCTTGGAGATGACCGCCCAGGAACTCACGGGGGACTGGCTCGGCTACCGCCAACGCGGTCCAGGTACCTCCGTGAAGGTGCCGATCGGGGTGGCACCGACCCAGGAACTCGGAGCCGCTCTCAATGGGGTTCCAGGACTTGAAGGGTTCCGTACCCTCTCCGCGAAAGCTCCCTACCAGGAGATCCTCGTGATCTTCCCCAAGAAGCTGCAGACCGGGAGTCGCGTCTCCTGGGTCAACCCACTGGGTGGGAAGGCTGAATCGATTCCCTGACGCACTCCTCTTACTCTCGAAGTCCCACCTGACAGCCAGGCCAGCTCTACCCCTCTACCACTCTGACGCACTCCCGGATCCGCGCGATCGCCTCTTCGATCCGCGGCCGGGGGGCGTCCCGGTGGGTGACCAGGCGCACCCGGTCGTAACTGACGGGGGCGCCCAAGACGCCCACTTTCGCGAGCCGCTCGACGAAGGCGCCGGCCAGACCCTTCTCGGGCATCCGGCCGTCGAAGACCCCGGGCGTGACGCTGAAGATCACGATGTTGGTGCGCACCGTCGCCGGGTCGAGGTCGAGGCCCGGCAGCCCGGCGAGGGCGCCGGCGAGCTCGGCCGCGTTCTCGTGGTCCTCCAAAAGGCGCTCCGGTCCCTTCCGCAAAGCGACCAGCCCGGCGGCGGCGAGGACCCCGACCTGGCGCATGCCGCCGCCGAACATCTTTCTCACCCGGCGCGCCTCGTGGATGAAGTCACGCCCGCCACAGAGCAGCGACCCCACGGGCGCTCCCAGACCTTTGGAAAGACAGAACATCACCGAGTCGAAGCCGGCGGCGAGGGCGGCGGCCGTGGTGCCCAGGGCGGCGGCGGCGTTGAAGATGCGGGCGCCGTCGAGGTGGATCGGCAGGCGGTGGCGCCGCGCCACGGCGATCAGGGCGTCGAGGTGCGGCCGGTCGTAGACGGTGCCGCCGGCCATGTTGTGGCTGTTCTCGACGACGATCAGACCGGTGCGGGCGCGGTAGACCACCTCCGGCGCGATGGCGGCCTCGACCGCCGCCGGGTCGAGCAGCCCCTGCGGCGAGGCGAGGGTGCGCGGCAGCAGCCCGGTGAGCGCGGCCATCGCCCCCATCTCGTAATGGACGATGTGGCTCGCGGCGTCGCAGACCACGTCGCAGCCGGGCCGGGCGTGCAGATGGAGGGCGATCTGGTTGCCCATGGTCCCCGAGGGGACGAAGAGCCCGGCTTCGTGGCCGACCGCCGCGGCGGCCTCTTCCTCCAGCCGGGTGACGGTGGGGTCCTCACCGAAGACGTCGTCCCCGACCTCGGCCTCGGCCATAGCGCGGCGCATCTCGGCATCGGGCCGGGTGACGGTGTCGGAGCGCAGGTCGATCGCGGTAGCCATTCTTTCCTCCATTCAGAGTCCGAACGCCACCTTGGCCGCGTACTGGATCACCTCCCCCTTCTCCACCTCCACCGTGATCTTGGGGATCAGGAGGTTGAGCGTCGCCCCGGCGTAGAGGACGCCGCGGGTGGAGTCCTCCGTCAATGTGCGGGTCGGCGAGGAGAGCCGGCTCTCGCTGTAGAAGAAGCCGCCGCCGATGTAGGGGGTGAGCACCGCGAAACCCTTGGAGAGCAGCAACTCGGCGCCGTACTGCTCGAGGTCGTAGCTGTCCGAGTCGAGGGTCTGCGTGCCGGTGAGCCGGAGCGAGAGGGCGGGCGTCAGCGCCCCTCCTTCCACGATCGCCCACTGGAGGTCGGCGGAGATCAGCTCGAGGTCGCTCTCCAGCACCTTGCCATAGGCCAGCCCGATGTCGATGCCGGCCGGCAGCCCCTTGCGTGCCCCCACCCGCGCCACGGCGAGGAGCCCGCCGGTCAGATCGTCATCGATCACCGGACCTTCGAACCCCTCGTCGTCGAACTCCTGGTCGACGGCGGCGTCGACATAGACCTCGAAGCCGATGAGCCCGAGCGGCGCCGCGCCGTGCCGGGGATAGTGGTAGACCACGTCGCTGAAGCGCTCGTGGAACACCCGAAAGGCGTCCGCCGGCGCATCCTCGCGGATGTCCCAGGCCACCGCGGGCGCACCGACCGCGAGAAGAAGCAGGAGCGTGAAGCCAAGTCGATGTCTCATCGCGAACCCTCCGAGATCCCTTCCCCGCCGGAGACCTCCTCCGGCGCCACATACTCCGCGAGCAGCTCGGCCAGCAGCGCCGGCTCCCCGGATTCCGCCGCCTCGGCGACCAGACGGCGGCTCAGCTCGTCGAGCGGCGCCAGCACCCCGAGGTTGCCTTCCCGGGCCAACGCCTCCAGATCATAGGACGTACCGTCGATCCAGCGCGCCGCCCGGTAGAGGGACTGCCCCTGCTCGACCGGCCGGCCGAGGCGCAGCCAGAGCTCGGCCGCCAGGGCGATCCAGCCGGCGATCTCCCGGTTGCCGATGCCGCGGACCGGCGGGCGCGGCAAAGGCCGGGGGAGGAACGGCGCGAGGCCGTGCCGGTGCGCCACCCGCGCGAACTCGCGTTCGGACGCCGGCGTGCGGTGGAACAGCGCGTCGAAGGCCTCGTCCTCCCCCCAGCCTTCGGCGAGACGCCGGCGGTCGGCCGGAGACAGGGCCGGCGTCAGCGCCTGGGCCCAGCGCACGCCGTCCGCGGCCAGCGACCGGCACCCCAACTCCCAGAGCGAGGGGTCGTCCGTCAGCCCGGCGATCAGCGGCCAGACCACGGCCGCGCCCGCCGGGACCCTGCGCAGCCGGCCGAGGTCGCGGCCGAGCAGCGCCGGGAGCAGGTCGTAGACGAAGGCGGCGCCGGTGACGGCGGGGACTTTGGACTCCTCTCCCGGGAAGAGCTGCACCAGGACCGGGGTGCCACTCATCAACCGGGCGCCCGCCAGGTCGTCGCGCGCCGCCGCGCGCCGCGCCACGACCGGCGGCAGATAGAGCACGTCGTCGAGCGGAGTTTCGGAGAGCTGCAGGAGGTCGGCGGAGCTCGAAGCCCGGTTCCGGCTGCGGTCCCACTCGCCGAGCCGGCCGCCCGCCAGGTCGACCCACGGGTGCTCGGGCGGGTCCCAGACGCGCGGCGCGAAGCGGATCCAGAAGCGTCCGGGCTCGGGGAGTTGGGACGAGGGCCGCGCCGCCCCCGAGTCCTTGGCCGCCGCCCGGGTCACGATGGGCCGATCGCTCCCTCGGCGATCAGCCCGCGGGAGGCGAGCGCCCTGTGGACGTATTTGGCGAGCACGTCCACCTCGAGGTTGACCTGGTCTCCCGGCGAGAGCCGGCCGAGGGTGGTCACCTCCAGCGTGTGGGGGATCAGCGCCACCTCAAAGCGGTCCGGACCGAGGACGGAGACCGTGAGGCTCACCCCTTCGACCGTCACCGAGCCCTTCTCCACCAGGAACGGCTCCAGCTCGGGCGGCAGCGAGAAGGCGAGGACGCGGTGGTCGGTCAGGTCGCGCCGGTCCACCACCCGGGCGGCGCCGTCCACGTGGCCCTGGACCCAGTGGCCGCCCAGCGGATCTCCCATGCGCAGGGCGCTTTCGAGGTTCACCTCGTCGCCGCGGCGCAGCCCGCCCAGGGTGGTGCGCGAGAGGGTCTCGGGGGAGAGCTCGACCGTCGAGCGGGTGGAGCGGACGGGAGGGTCGCCTTCCAAGGCGGTCACGGTGAGGCAGACACCGGAGACGGCGAGGCTCGCGCCGATCGCGAGGCGAGCTCCCAGCTCGGGGCTGTGCCCGAGGACCAGGCGCACTCCGCCCTGACCCGAGGGGATCGGGTCCTCGATCAGATGCCCTCGCTCCGCGACAAGACCGGTGAACACACGCGAACCTCCGGGGCCCAGAGTATCCAATTCACCACCGCCGCGTCTACGCCATCACCTGGCTCCACCGCACTGTAACCAGCGGCGCGGTAGAGCTGGGAACGGTGCGGTGGAGCCAATCGCTCTATCGCACCGCAACCGGCGGCGCGGCGAATCCCGTTACGGCGCGGTGGAGATCCTGGCGGCGCGGCAGACCTGGCTACGGCGCGGTGGAGCCAATCACTCTACCGCACCGTAACCGGCGGCGCGGTGAATCTGGTTACGGCACGGTGGAGCCAGCCACTCCACCGCACCGCAACCAGCGGAGCGGCGAATCCCGCTACGGCGCGGCGGAGACCCTGGCGGCGCGGTGGATCTGGAGACGGCGTGGCGGAGCCAGCCACTCTGCCGCGCCGCAACCGGCTCCACCGCACCGTAGCCAGCGGCGCGGCGAATCCGCGTACGATCAGACCTGGACTCGGAGGAGGAGATCGGCCAGGCAGCCCTGCCTGTAGCCGGTGAGGATCAGATCGCCGCCGCGGTTATGGGCTTCCAGCTCTTCCAGACGGGCCGCGCCGGCGAGCGAGGGGAAGCCTTCGCCCGCCAGCGGTCCGGGGGCCGCCTTGCCGCCGATCAGCAGCGGTGCGCAGTCGACCGCCACCTGGTCGTAGAGGCCGCTCCCCACGAAGCTCGCGAGGACCTCGCCTCCCCCCTCGACCAGGACGCTCCGCAGGCCGTGCTCCCAGAGGTCGGCGAGCACCGCGGCCGGCGTCACCTCGGGCAGTGGGATGACGCGCGCCCCCCGCTCTTCCAGGATCTGCCGGCGTTCCCGGTCGACAACCTGGGTGTAGACCAGCACCCGCCCTTCGACCGTGAACAGCCGGGCGTCCGGCGGGGTGCGCAGACGCCGGTCGAGGACGACCCGCACGCCGGGTGCGGCGGCGAGGCCCAGGCGGCGGTCGAGGCGCGGGTCGTCGGCGAGCACGGTGCCGCTGCCGACCAGCGTCGCGTCGTGCTCTTCGCGCAGGGCGAGCGCCCAGCGCCGGCCGGGCAGGGAGGAGATCCACTGGCTCTGCCCCGTCGCCGTGGCGATGCGGCCGTCCAGGCTCATCGCCCACTTGAGGGTCACCGCCGGCCGGCCCAACAGCTTGGAGATCAGAAACGGCAGGTTCAGACGCGCCGCCTCCAGCGCTAGCTCGCCCACCTCGACCT
>JBKKAU010000983.1:0-1417 GCA_046714475.1 Thermoanaerobaculia bacterium | reverse complement strand
ATCGAGAAGCAGAAAGAGGGCAAGAAGCGCATGAAGCGCGTCGGCCGCGTCGACATCCCCCAGGAGGCCTTCCTGGCGGTGCTGCGCGTCGACTGAGGTGGTCACAGATTGTGACTACCAAGGGTCTGGCGGTATTCTGTTCGGGCCGTAGCTCTTTTATCTTCAGTAATATAGGCCTTCCGGAGGTGGTCACAATCTGTGACCACCTCGACGCCTACCGCGTCGCCTCCCAGCGGCGGTGCATCCAGAGCCAGGTCTCCGGGTGGGCGCGGATGTCCTCCTCGGCGGCTTCCAGATAGCGGCGGGTGAGGGCGGCGACGGCCTCTTCGGTGTCCCCGGCGCCTTCGGGCGGCAGGATCGGCGGACGGGCCACGAAGCGCCAAGTGCCGCGGGGGCCCGGGTGGCAGGCGACCGGCACCACCGCCGCCCCCGTGCGCAACGACAGCTTCGCCAGGATCGGGCTGGTCAGGGCGGGGTGGCCGAAGAACGGCACCTCGATCCCCTCCTTCTTCTGTACCCGCTGATCGATCAGGATGCCGACCCGCCCGCCGGCCCGCAGCACCTCGAGCATCCGCCGCGCCGCCCCCCGCTTGGGGATCAACTCGTGACCGAATCGCTCGCGCAATCCCCGCAGCTCGCGGTCGAGGTGCGGGTTGTCCGCCGGCCGGAAGACGATGTGCATCGGGCCGGCGAAGAGGCCGATCACCGCCGGCACCATCTCCCAGAAGCCGAGGTGCGCCGAGAGCACGAAGAGCCCCTTCCCCCGCCGCTCGGCAGCCTCCATGTGCTCCCAGCCCTCGACGCTCAGGTGCTCGCACAGCTCCCGCGGATCGAAGCGGGTTGCCGAGATGGCGTCGCAGAGCGCCGCGCCGAAGTGGCCGAAGCAGGCCCGCACCAGGCGCCGCCGCTCGGCTTCCGGGACCTCGGGGAGCGCCAGCGCCATGTTGCGCCAGGCCACCTCCCGGTGCCGCCGGTCGGCGAGGTGGGCCAAGCTGCCCAGCCAGCGGCCCACGGTCCGCGCCCCCGGGTGGGGCAGCGCCCGCAGCAGCCCCTGGACCCCGCGATAGAGGCCGTACTCGACGCGGTGACGGATCGGAGCGTTCTTCATGCCGGGCGCTCCCGCAGCCGCTCCATCTCGCCGGCGAGCCAAGTCCAGAAGGCCGGCTCGGGCTCGGCGCGGATCGGCAGCTCGGCGAGCGGCAGGTCGAGCCGGCCGCGAAGCTTGACCCCGTCCTTGGCGGTGGTCAGCACGGCGCCGGCGCCCGCGGCGCGGAAGCCCTCCGCGATCCGCGCCAGGGTCGCCGGCGGGTAGGCGTGGTGGTCCGGCAGGCGCAGCTCGCCGGCGATCTCGTAGCCCAGCTCGCGCACGGTGCGGGTGAAGCCCTCCGGCCGGGCGATGGCCGAGACCAGGAAGACC
>JBKKAU010000982.1:0-3163 GCA_046714475.1 Thermoanaerobaculia bacterium | reverse complement strand
GTCGGGCACGCACGAGCCGCCGCTGCAGGCGCTGATGCGGCTGGCGACGGCGTTCGGCGTGCCGGCGGACGCGCTGTTGCCGGACGTCGCGGGCGCGGTGCTGGCGGAGGAGGACGCCCGCTGGCTGACGTGCTTCCACGAGGTGGCGGCGCTGACGCCGACCGAGAAGGAGGCGTTCACCGGGCTCTGCCAGCTGCTGCTCGGCTTCCGCAGCCTGGTGCTGCTGAGCGCGGGCAAGACCCCTTCCCCCGCGAAGGAGGCGCGGCGTCATGTCCCTCCCGGAAAATGAGGCGCTGGTGCGCCTGGTGACCGGCTGGCGAAGCTACGCGCGGATCTGGCGCCACGTGGCGAAGGTGCAGGCGCGGACAGAACAGGAGTTGGCGCGGGATCGGGAGACAGCCCTGCCACTTCTCCTCGAGCTCTTCCGGTTGCCGCGGGAGCGGCAGCGGGAGACGGTCGCGGCCGTCCCGCGCTTCCACTCGCTGGGGCTCGCCGCGTTGCTGCTGGACTCCGCCGAGGACACGGCGGCCCTGCCGGATTTTTCGGAGGATCTGGCAACCCTGGCCCTGGAGGTGGCGGCCGGCGCGGCGGCCCGGATCTCCGGTGGGATGGTGCGCGAGACGCAGGCCCGGGCGTGGCTGTGGATCGCGGAGGCGCGGCGGCGGCGGGTGGACCTCCCGGGAGCGGAGGAGGCGTTCGGCCGCGCCCGGTCCTGGCTGGAGGCCGAGCCGCTGGACCAACCGGCGCGGGCCGAGTACTGCCTGCACCTGGCGCTGCTGCGGCGCGACCAGGCGCGCGTCGACGAGGCCCTGGGGCTGTTGGCGCGGGCCTTGGCGCTCGCCGACGGGGCGTCGTGCTGGGACGTGGCCGTGAAGGTCCGGATCGCGGAGGGCTGGATCCGGCTCGACGAGAGCGATCCCGAAGGCGCCGTATCGGCGTTCGAGGTGGCGCTGGAGCTGTTCGATCCGAGGTCGCGGCCGCACCGCGCGCTGCACGCCTACCACGGTCTGGCGCTCGCCTGCGCGGACCTCGCCGACCGCGAAGCCGCGCAGAGGGTGCTCCGGAGGAGCCGGCGGGTCCACAACCGGCTCCATGGGTGGTCGCTCTTCCAGGTGCTTGCCGGAGAAGCCCGCATCGAGGAGCGCTGCGGCCGGTGGGCCGAGGCGATGGAAAAGCTGGAGGAGGCGGTCTCCGGTCTGGTCAAGGACGAGTACTTCCTGGACGCCGTGATCGCCGGCGTGCGGCTGGCGCAACTCTACGGCGAGCAGCGGCGTACGGCGAGCCTCCCGGCGTTGGCCCGCACGCTCGCCCCGGCCCTTTGCGCGCCCAGGGTCTCGTTGCGCGCCCGAACCCTGGTCGCGGCCCTGCTGCGGCTGGCGGGGCACGGCACCGAGCATCTGCCGGGCCTGTTCGAGGAATCGGCGGCCTGGCTGGAGCGCGGGCGGCACAACCCGGACCTGCCGCTACCCGTGCGCGACGGCGCCCGTTCGACTTTGATGTGGGACGACCTCAACCGGGCAACGCGCCGCAAGGTCTGCGCCCGCGCCGGCTTCCCGCAGGACTTCGCGCTGCGGCCGGTGGAGACGATCGAACCGGAGGTGCGGGACGTCCTGACCTGGATCCACGAGGCGCTGACGCGCATCCGGATCGACTTCGAGGTGGCGGGGTGAACGCGGGGGAGGTCGCGAAAGTGAAGGCGGCGACCGAGCAGCTGTTGAAGACGGTCGAGCTGGTGATGTACCTGCTCGGGATATCGCGGCGCGACGTCGAGCGCAAGCTCGGCTGGCATGCCTACTACTTCAACCGCATCGTCTCCGGAGAGATCGCGGTGCGCTTCGAGCACGTGGTGGGTTTTGCGACCGCGCTGGAGATGACGGTGACCGAGCTCTTCGCCCTGGCCTTTCCTCTTCGGGAGCCGGGCCGGAGCGCGGGGTTCCTGAAGGTGCAGGGGGTGGTGTGGAGTTTCCTGGCGGGGCCGGTGGCTGGTCCACCGATTGGTTCCGGACCGCCAGACTGAGCGCGGGCGGATTGGAAGTGCCTCTCTGATGGCGTAGACTGAAATTGACTCAGGGCTTGGGGGGCATAGGGATGAAGGAGGTAGTCTGGACTGAGTACCTGAGGTATCGGGCTGAGCTGCGAGGCTTTAAGCTTGGTGCGGTGGAGCGGATCGTACGATCCTCGGAGGAGCGGTACTTTGATACCGCTACGCAGCGTGTGGTGGCAGTTGGACGACACGGAAACCTATTGGTGATGATCCCTTATGAGCAGGAAGGTGAGGCCGTGACTCCCATAACGATTCATTCCACAACCCGGTCGCAGATCAACCTCCGTTTGCGAATGGGGAGGTTCGTGCCATGACAAGATCAAAGATGTTGTACTTCTCTCAAGAGGACGTTCTTCACCTCGTGATCTCCGAGGAGGAAGAGGCGAACAGCGTAGAGATAGGCCCGAACATCACGGCGGAGCTGAATGAAAAAGGTGAGATCATTGGAATAGAGATTCTGAATGCCAGCGATTTTATACGGGATGCAGTTGTGGAAGGTGCGCAGGCGAAGGTGCTGAATCTCGTGGCCAGCCAACAGATAGCTCCCGAGTAGCGACTTGATCTGACATCAGCTAAAGAGATCCGACGAGAGTCGGGGAGTCATCGTGCGGGATTCAATGCAACTCTCCACCTGACCTCCCCCGCTCCCTACCGCCCCCTCCCAGGGGGCCCCTCAGTGCCGCACATCCACCACCAGCCGCGCCGGGTTCGTCAGCTCCAGGACCCGGTAGCGGTTGGGTGAGGCGACCCCCAGCACCCACTCGACGTGGGCCTCGAAGTCACAGACTGACTCCAGCTCCAGCAGGTTCGAGTACTTCAGATGGCGCTCGCGCTCTTTGACGGTCGCCTCGCCGGCTTCGGTGTGGGCCTGGGCGGGGATCAGGCGGACCTGGAGCCAGGCGTCTCCCGCGATCGGGGTGGGATCTCCGGAGCCGCACTGGCGGACCGGCTTGTCGATGTATTCGAGGTGGTAGCCCGGCAGCTGACTGCCTTCGAACTCGAAGACGACGCGGTCGAAGCCCTGCTGGCGGGCGGTGCGGACGTCGCGCAGGACCGCCACCGGGGCGTCCGGCTTCGGCCGGTCGACGATTCCCACGGTGCCTTCGAAGGACTCGGGGG
>JBKKAU010000981.1:0-13324 GCA_046714475.1 Thermoanaerobaculia bacterium | reverse complement strand
GCCTCGATCATCCCGAGGGGGTGGCGATCGGGCGCGACGGCACCATCCACGCCGGGGGGGAGCGCGGCCAGATGCATCGCATCACCGGCGGGGGGGGGGGGGGGGGGGGGCCCCCCCCCCCGGGGGGGGGGGGGGGGGGGGGGGGGGGGGGCGGGCCTGGGGGGGGGTTTCCCCGCGAATCCTCACCCCCCGGCCCCCTCTCCCATCTCCCACCCGGCCCCCCGCCGGGAGAGGGGGAGAACGGCGGAAAGGACAGAAGGGACGAAAAAGACAGCAGGGACAGAAACGATAAAAGGGACAGAAGAGGACGCTCGCCTCTCCGACACTTCCCTCTCCCCCTCTCCCGGGGAGCGGGTGGGCGGGAGACGGGAGAGGGGGCCGGGGGGTGAGGATTCGAAGGGTAAAAACCCCCCACCTGGCCTCCCCCGCTCCCTACCGCACCCCCGCCCAGGGGGGGAGGAAAAAAGCACCCCGGTCGCAGGTTCCCCCCTCTCCCGGGGAGAGGGCGAGGGGTGGCGGGAGAGGGGGGCCAGGGGGGTGAGGGTCTTCATCGGCGAGCCCGACCCGCGCGTCGTGGAGATCCTCGCGCGCACGACCGGCGAAGCCGCCGCAGCATCGGACACCACCCCCTTCATGGAGACGGCCACAGCCACCTCGCGCCTGGGTGAAGTGCTGCAGAGGCTGGAAGGCTCCCGCCCGACAATCCAAACCCCCACCCTCCCGACCCCGGGAAGGGAGCTGCCGTCGTTCCCCGACCTCCCGTCTTCACTCGGCGGACTGCGCGGCCTGGCGGCCCTGGCTTCGCCAGCCTCGTTCGAAGAGATCTCTTCCCCCACCGCACCGCTCACCCCGGAGCCTGCCGGCGATGACCTGGCGGAACGGCTGGAGCGCCTGCTGCGGCGCGAGGCCCACCGTCATGGCATCGAGGTGGAGCCGTGAAGCCGTCCCGTCCCTCCGCCGTCCTGACCCTCGACGGCCGGGCGCTCACCGCGGCCGAGGCGGCCCTGGTACGGCTGCGCCTGGCGCTCTCTCTGGGCGAGGCGCACGACTCTGCCGAGGTCACCGTCGCCCCGGTCTCGCCCCTGGCTTCGGCGACGCCGGGCGCGCGGCTCGAGCTGGCCCTGGGCGAAAAAGACTCCGAGGAGACGGTCTGGACGGGCGAGGTCACCGACGTCGCCGCCACCGAGCGCGGCGCCGTGCTCCTGGGGCTCGCCGCCACCGTGGCCCTGAGCCGCGAGCGCCGCTCCCAGACCTGGCTGAGCCAGTCCGTGGCCGACATCGTCCGCGATCTCGCCGGGCCGGTCTCCGTCGACGCGGTGGACGCGCCGCTGCGCCTCGAGGCCTACAGCGTCGACGACCGGCGCCCGGTGTGGGACCACCTGGTGACCCTGGCGCGGCTCGCCGGCTGCGACCTCTCGGCCGCCGCGTCCGGCGGCCTGCGCTTCGTGCCCTCCCAATCCGCAGGCGGCCTCCTCCCCCTGCCCATCCCGGGCGGCGACCCGCTCCGCTACGGCGCCAACGTCCTCTCCTGGCATGTGACCTCGCGGACGCCGTTCCGCGCCGCCAGCGCCGTGGCCCTGGGCGCCGCCAGCGAGCAGGGGGCCGAGCGCTGGCACTGGCTGCGCAACGAGCCGGCTCCTGACGCCGGCCAGGGGACCGAGGTCCGCATCCTCGCCTCGCTGCGCACCCGCGACGCCTCCCAGGCCGTCACCGACTCTCTCACCGCCCGCGCCGGGCGCTCGGCGGTGCGCGGCGAGGTCACCGCCGTGGGCCGTCCCGCCGTGCGGCCGGGCGACCAGGTGGAGGTCCAGGACCTCCCTTCGCCCGCCGGTCCCCTGCGGGTCCTGGCCGTGGAGCACCGCTTCGACGGCAGCGCCGGCTTCGTCACCCGTCTCTCGGTCGAGGGCGTATGAGCGACCTGGTAGCCACCCTGCGCGCCATCGTGCGCCACGAGCTGGCGGCGGCCCGGATGCCCGAGCTCGGCGTCGTCACCGAGGTCTTCTCGCGCGACTCCGACAGCGCCGACGGCAACCACCAGGTGGGCGTGCGGCTCCAGGGGAGCGGCGTCGAGCTGCCCCGAGCCGCCGTCGCCGTGGGCCGGCTCGGCCTCTCCGCCCTCCCCCGCGCCGGCGACCTCGTGGTGGTCGCCTTCCTCGCCGGCGACCTGAACGCCCCGGTCGTCCTCGGATCGCTCTACGACGACCGCTCGCATCCGCCGGTCGCGATGCCGAACGAGATCGTCTACGAGCATCCGGACGACGCCGAGAGCGGCGTGCGCCGCCTCCACCTGGCGCTGCCCGGCGGCGCCCTGCTCACCGCCGACGACGACAAGGTGGTCTTGGAGGCGGGAGACACCACGGTCGAGGTGGCCCAGGACGGCGACGTCACCGTGAAGTGCAAGGCCAACGTCCTGATCGAGGCCCAGGGCGACATCGAGATCCAGGCCGGGGGCAAGCTCGTGCTCGCCGCCCAGTCGGAGATCCAGATGAAGGGCGCCACGGCGACCCTGGAAGGGCAGAGCCAGGCCAAGGTCAAGGCGCCGAGCCTGTCGCTCGCCGGCAACACCCAGTTCAGCCCCTCATGAGCAGGGAATGAGTAAGGAAAGAGCGAGACCATGCCAGGCCCCCCCGTCACCTTAGGATGCGCCGTGCTCCTCAACCCGGGAGCCGCAGGGCCGCCGGACAGCGGCTTCATCTCGCAGGTCTTCCAGACCGCGCTGACCGCCGGCGGCATGCCGCTCGCCGTCTCCGGGAGCCTCTGCCAGATGGTCAACTCGGTCTCGGGCGCGCCCTACGTCCTGCCCATCGGCCAGGGCGGCTCGACGGCGGTGACCGTCAGCGGCCAGGGGCTGGTGCGGATGGGCGACCAGATCCCGTCGGGGCCAGGGGTCCTGCTCATCGTCGGACCGCCCGCGGCCCCCTACGTCACCGACGGAGGAGCGCCCTGATGGCCCCCCGCACGATTCCGGAGCCGATCCTGGGGCGCGACCTGCGGCTGGACTACGCCTGGGGCGGCGGCTTCTTCGAGGACGCCGATCTCGCCGAGGACCGGCGGACCCCCTCCAATATCGCTGGCCGCGACCTCGGCCTCGCCACCGGGCTGGACAACCTGACCCAGGCCATCGCCAACCGGCTAAAGACCCGCCGCGGCGAGCTCGCCTCCCTCGGCCACCCCGACTACGGCTCGCGCCACCACGAGCTGCTCGGCGAGCCCAATGTGGAGCGCACCCGCAACCTGATCAAGCTCTACGTGCTCCAGGCCCTGCGCCACGAGCCGCGCATCGAGAAGGTGCTCAAGGCCGACGTGCGGGCCGAGCACTCGCCGCCGCGCGACTCGGTGCGGATCGAGCTGGCCGTGCGGGTGATCGGCGAGCCCACGCCGCTCAACCTGGTGGTGCCTTTCTCCCTGGAGGTCGGGCTGTGAGCTACGCCGCCGAGCCCTACGCGCAGTTCGTCGACGATCTGCTCACCGCCATGACCGGCGGCGAGACCCGGCAGCGCTTCGTCTTCCTGCCCGAGGAGGAGCCGTTCCGGCTCGCCGCGCCCGGGCCGGTGCTCCCCGACACCGTGCGGGTCTTCGGCCAGCGCGACGGCGCCTACCACCGCTTCCTGCCACGCCAGGACTGGGAGCTGGCCGACGGCTCCGTGGTCTGGCGGGACGCCGGCGGCGCCGTCCATCCCGACGAGGGGACCGCCTTCTTCGTCAACTTCGAGGTGCAGCGCTCCGCCGACGTCCTGCTGCCGCTCACCGACCGCAATCCGGGGAGCGTGACGCGCCTCCTGGCCGAGAGCTTCGCCCGCGAGTTCGCGGTGCTGTCGCGCCAGCTCGACGCGGTCTACCGCGCCGGCTTCGTCGAGACCGCGGAGGGGCGCGACCTCGACGAGCTGGCCAGCCTGGTCGGGGTGGAGCGCCGCCGCGGCACCTTCGCCGCCGGCAGCGCCGTCTTCTCGCGCTCGACGCCGTCGCCGGCCGACGTCTTCATCCCCGCCGGCACCCGCCTCTCCACCGCCGAGCCGCCGCCGGTGGACTTCGAGACCACCGAGGACCGGACGCTGCGCCGCGGCGAGCTGTCCGCCGAGGCGCCCATCGCCGCCCGCGTGCCCGGCGCCGCCGGCGTGGTGCCCGCCAACACCGTGACCGTGATCCACCGCCCGATCCTCGGCGTGGAGAGCGTCGCCAACCCGCAGGCCACGCGCTTCGGCGCCGCCGAGGAGAGCGACGAGGCGCTGCGCCTGCGCGTCCGCCGCGCCCTGGAAGGGGAAGGCGGCGCCACCACCGGCGCGCTGCTCGCCGCCCTCACGTCGCTGCCCGGTCTGCGCGAGAACGACGTACGCCTCGCCGAGGACCACCTGGCCCACCCCGGCGTGGTCGAGGTCCAGGTGGCCCTGCCCGACCTCGAACCGGAGGAGCGCGACCGCCTCGCCGCCCAGGCGGTCGAACGGATCGAGGAGACACGGCCGGTGGGCGTCCGCGTCCAGCACAACCTGCCGGTGACGGCTCCCCCCGGCGAGTCGGTCCCCGGCCCCGGCGAGCGCGAGGGAGGGGAAGACGGGGAGCCGGTGAACTCGGGCGGCGCCGCTATCGGAGAAGGTGGAGCCGACCCGACGCGCATGCCGGTCGAGGTGGACGTGCGGGTCACCCCCGCCGCCGCGACCCTCTCCACCCGCGACCGCGCCGAATTGGAACGCCTGGTCGCGGAGACGGCCGACGCCTTCGTCGACCGCGCCGGCATCGGCGAAGTGCTGGTCTACAACCGCCTGGTGGCCGACCTCATGGCGCTGCCGGGCGTCCTCGACGTCGATGTGCGGATGAGCCCCGTCTCCCCGGCGGCCGCGAACCGCCGCCGCAACGTCTTCCCCACCGACCCCGGGTTGCGGCCGGTCCTGGAGCGGGTGGGCGTCGAGATCGGCGGCCAGCTCGTGGTCCTCCACGTCACCGCGACGGTGACGCTCCAGGGGGCGGGGCTGGTGGGTGATCCGGCGGCCAACCGGGCCGAGGCGCGGCGGCAGATCGAGCAGCTCCTGCGCGACAATATCGGAAGCCTGGGCAGCCTGGGCACCCTGGGCGGCGAGCTGACCCCGCGCGCCCTGGAGGCGCTGCTGGCGGAGCCCGAGGGCTTCACCGCCGCCCTGCACTACACCGCCGACTACGCCGAGGCCGGCGTGCGGGTACGCAAGCGCGACGTGGCCCTGCCGTTGACCGGTCTCGAAAGCCTGTGGATCGCCGATGTCACCCTCCTGGAGGGAGGGACGGCGTGAGCGGCCGGGCGCTCCAGATCCTCGGGCGCTTCCCCTCCCACCTGGAGGCGGCGCGACCCGGCAAGCGCCTCGGCGAGGTGACCACCGCCCTGGCCAGGCCGCTCGACCTGCTCTCCGCCGAGATGGCCGCGGTGCGCAACGCCCACCGCCCGGGCCAGGCCCGCGAGCTGGTCGACCTGCTGCGCCTGGCGGCCCTCCATGGCCTGGGCGGCGCCGAGCTCGACGTCCTCTGGCTCCGCCTGGGCGATGACGCCCCGTACGCTGACCGTCTCGACGCCCTGCGGCGGCGCCTCCTCCATACCGTCGCCATCCACCGGCAAGGCAACGGCACCGTCCGCGCCCTGCTGGAGGGGACGGCGGCCGTCCTCGGCATGGAGCTCGAAGGGGAGATCGTCCACGACCAGGAGCGCTTCTGGCACGCCGCCTTCGCCCGCGACCGGTTGCAGTCCGAGCCACCGCAGCCCCCCCAGGAAGTTCTGGGCCTTGAGGAGAACCCCCGCCGCCGGGAGTCCACCGGCCAGACCGGCCGCCGCCATGGCGAGACCTGGCGCGTGTTGCGGCGCGGCTTCGGGCCGGTGGACCTGCGAGTCCGCATCCACGGCCTCCCCGGCGACCGCGCCGTGGCTTCCATGCTGGTGGGCCGCGACGAGGGCCGGGGGATCGCCTATGCCGGCACCGTGGGGCCGGGACAGGTCCTGGAATTCACCGAGGAGGGCCGGGCGCTCCTCGACGGCGCCGACGTCACCTCCTCCGCCTGGTCGTGGGAGGGGGCCTGCTTCGCCGACCGGGACATCCCCTCCCCCAAGGACTTCGTCTTCGACCAGGCCCGCTTTTTGGTGGCGGCGGTGGCGACGCCCGCCGGCGCTTTCGATCCGGGCTTCGCCTTCCCCGGCCCCGGGGCCGACGTCCCGCCACTGGGACTGGGCGTCGGCGAGACCCGTTTCGCCTTCTTCGTACAGACCGCCCACTTCTCTGCCCGGCGGGCGACGCCGGAAGGCTTCGACGCCGAGCTGGCGACGCCGCGCACCGCGGTCGGCTTCTTCGACGGCTCGGTCTTCGCGCCGCCTCCGCAGCCCTCCGCGCCGTCCGCACCTTCTGCGGACATTGAGCTGTCGTGGCTCGAGCACGAAGCCTACGCCGTCCGCGTGCTGGTCCCCGGCCGTTTCGCGGACCTCGCCGGCGATCCCGCCCGAAGCGCGGCGGGGATCGGCGCGGCCCTGCGCCGCTTCCGCCCGGCCGGCGTCGACGTGCGGGTGGAGTTCCTCGATGAACATTGGGTGCTGGGTGAGAGCGTCCTGCCCGACGACCTCACCGGCCCCCTCGCCCTGCTCCGGCCCGGCACCGTCGTGGACGGTCCGCCGCCGGACAACCCGTGAAAGGAGCGCCATGCCCCTCCCATCGTTCACCGCCACCGAGGTCCAGCCGGGCCAGCCGCTGACGGCGCAGGCCTGGAACGAGATCGTTCAGGCGCTCGCCGCGCTCACCACGCATCTCCAGGGCGCGGAGGAGACCTCCCTGCGGGTGCAGATCACCAACCCCGGCATCGACCTCTCCCGCGTCCGCGTCACCGCCGTCTCCGCGGATGGGCTGCAGGCGTTCGCCGGCGTGCGCGCCGCCGACGCCGCAGGCCAGGAGCAGTTCGTCTTCTCGGGGCTGCGGCCGGGCGAGTTCACCGTCCGCGCCGAGGCCCCCGCTTTCGACAGCGTCTCCCAGGCCGTCACCGTGCCGGCCGCCCAGCCGGTCCCCCTCGCCCTGACGCCCCGCGGCGCCGCCATGCCCGCGCTCTTCGGCGCCCCCCTGGGCGATGCCCTCCAGCTCCTCAGCCAGGTCGGCATCGCGGTAGGGAGGATCGTCGACGCCCAGGGCCGCGAGGTGGCGCCGGCCAACCCCGGCGCGGACGCGCTGGGAGTGCCGGTGCTGATGCAACTCCCCGTGCCGGGTGAACCCGTGCCGGTGGGCGCCCCGGTACAGCTCGCCATCGCCGCGCCGTTGCGCGTCGAAGCCACCGTCGAAGTCCCGTCCCTGGCCGGCCTCAGCCTGGAGGAGGCGAAGAAGGCCCTCGAGTCCCTCGGCTTGAAACTCGGCAAGGCGGAGAGCCGCCAGCGCAGGATCGCTCAATAGGAAGGAAACGGCCATGCCCGACGACGCCAGCTCCAGCCGCTTCACCCTCAACCCCGACCTCTTCCTGACCGGCTCCCTGTCCGGCAGCAAGGCCGCCAACCTCGGGAGCAACCTGGCGACCTTCGTCGACGTCGGGGCGTCGGTGTCCTCCACCGTCACCCGCGGCGGCCGTAAGGTGCCACCCGTGGAGATCGACGAGGCGGTGTTCAATCACGTGCTCATCCCGCTGCAGCCGCTCCAGCAGGTCCGGGTCGTGGGACAGACGCCGGCGGCCGGCACCCGCCTGCCGCGCGGCGCCACCGTCGACCTCGTCCTCGCGCCGGTGGGCGAGATCCCGTTCGACGTTTTCAAGGACACCCACATGGACTTCAAGGGCAAGGCCCTCGGCGACCTGCAGGCGGTCCTCGTCGACTCGCGGGTGCGCGACATCGTGGACCGCAACGAAGCCGGCAAGGACGTATCCCAGGGGGATCGGGAGTTCCTGGTGGGCCAGCTCAAGGAGAGGGGGATCGAGGTCAAGGACGACGATCCGCAACGCTCCTTCGACCGCGCCTTCCGCACCGTCAAAGGCGCCACGGCGTTCCAGTAGGCGGCCATGACGACTTTCACCGGCGCCTTCGTCGACCTGACCGTGGGCACCCAGGAGGCTTTCTTCCTGGGAGGCCTACACTTCCTGCCGCGGCTCACTACGGTGGCCAACGGCACGGCCTCGGTCGCGCTGGAGGTGCAGCTCCCCCGCAACGCCGTGGTACGCAGGTTCGACCTGGTGGTCCAGGCCAGCCCGGCGGCGGGCGTCCCCCTCGGCACCGTGGCGCAGGTCCGCGCCACCCCGGGAACCGCCGAGGTGGTGGTGGACTTCCGCATGCTCCGCACGGTGAGCGGATTTCAGGCGCCGGCAGGCTTCGAGGTAGACCAGGTCTTCTCCTGGAACGGCGCCGCCTTCGGTGACAAAGAGATCTGGTCCGGCGGCTTCCGACTGGCCTCCTTCTCCGAGATCCGCACCGAGCGGCTCAAGGTAACCCTGGACCGGTCGGCCTCTGTGGGCGACCTGGAGACCCAGGCGCTGGTTGTCCTCCCCGAAGCGCCCGCCGATCTGGAGCTGCGGATCGACGGCGCGGCCCCCGCCTGGACCCACCCCGGCCCAGTGATACCAGGGGCCGAGACCGCGCCCACGGACGGTGCCTGGACCTCGGACGGCAAGCGCATCGTCCACCTCGGCCCGGCGCTGGCCGCCCTGGTCGGGGACCCGCTGGCGACGGAGACGGCGACTTTCCAGCTCGTCCTCTCGTCGCGGGTGCCCGGCGTCCTCGCCCTGTCGGCGGTGTCGCCGGAGCTCTCCTTCATCCGCCGCGCCCAGCTCGCAGGCGGCGCCTCTCGCGAGGTCGACTTCCCGGAGGAGGGCGTTGCCGCCGTGACGCTGGAGCTGCCGCCGCTCGCGGGCGCGGCCCGGGACGTCGAGGAGGTCCGCTTCATGGTCCTGGGCGAGCCGCCGGAGGAACGCGCCGTGGGTCCCCTCGACCCCTTCGTGCCCCTCGATCCGGTCCTGCCCTACCCGGCCGAGCTGGTGGCCGACCCGGACCACGCCTTCTGCGCCCTGCTGCCCTCCCGTCCCGAGCTGGCCAAGCTGACCGCGGTCCGCCTGCCTCTCGCCCCCGGGCCGAGCGGCGCCGAAGCGCGGGTAGTTCTCTGGGAGGGGAGCGAGCCGGAGAAGGCCGTGGACCACGGCGCGAGCGAGCCGGTGTCGCTGGCGGCAGGCTCCCCCGGAGCCGGCGAGCCGTGGGTCACCTTCCCTTTCAAGCGGCCCGTGCCGCTGGACCCGGACCTGCCCCTGTGGGCGGCGCTGGTAGTCAGCCGCGGGTCGGCCGTCTGGGGCCTCGCCGCCGCGCTGTCCGCCGGACCGGTGGAGACGGGAGTCGACGAGACGCCGCGGGCCGTGACCGATCTGCGCCGCGGCGGCCCGGCCGGCCCCTGGCGGCCTCTCCCCGCGGCCCTGGAGACCCTGGAACCGGGCGGCCTCTACGCCCGCGCCCGGGCGGTGGGGACGCCGGGCAAGGAGCCGCTTCCCTTGCTGCGGGTGGGACTTGCGGGGGCGCCGGCGGCGACCGACGTCCAGGCGACTCCGGTCTCCCGCGGTACCGCCGCCTTGCTCCGCCTCGACCCGGCCGTCCGCGCCGACACGCCCGTGCTCGTGCTGACTAGCCGCGCGGCCGGCAGCGTGACCCTGCGCGACGTCGACGTCGTCTGGCGGGAGACCCCACTCTAGGAGGAGCGCCATGGCCCAGGACGCACACTCGCGCTTCGTTCCCGGTCTGCTGGTGACGGCGGACCACCTGCAGCACCTTCAGGATCGGCTGCGCGAGTCGCTGCTCGACCTGCGGCGCACGATCGGGCTCGGCCACGTCGGCTGGGGACTGCGCGTCACCCCCGAGGGCGGCGACGGCGGCGGCAGCGTGCGCGTCGAGCCGGGGGTCGCCTTCGGCCGCGACGGCGTCCGCCTCGCCCTCGACTCGCCCGTTGTCCTGCCGCTGCCCGAAGGCCCCGGCCCCTGGCGGCTGGCGCTGGTGGCCAGGAACGCCGACCGCTCGTCGCTGCGGATCGGCGCCGATCCGACGCTGGTGACGCTGTCCACCGCCGCCGAGCTGCACCCCGAAAGCGACGCTCCGGGGCCGGATGCCTTGACGATCGCCGCCGTCGAGCGGGACAGCGACGGGTTGCGGGTCACCCAGGACCCGTCGCTCTTCGTCGCCGCCGGCCATCACACCCACAGCGGCGAGCATTTCCAGGACGCCGAGGGGCGCTGGCACTACGACGGCCCGGCCCTCGCCGGCGGCGGGACAGGGAGCGGCCCGGCCGGCCCCAAAGGCGACAAAGGCGATCCAGGCTCCCCAGGCGAACCAGGTCCATCCGGTCCCGCCGGTCCTCCTGGACCTCCCGGCGAACGCGGAGAGAGAGGGGAGACCGGTCCCGCCGGCCCTGCCGGCTCTGCCGGGGCCAGGGGAGACAAGGGAGACGCAGGGGCTGCCGGAGCCCAGGGAGCCAAAGGGGATCCCGGTCCGGTCGGCCCGCCGGGTCCCACGGGGCCGCCTGGTTCTGCCGGCGCCCAAGGGGGCAAGGGAGATCGAGGCGAGAAGGGGGACAGGGGCGATGCCGGCCCCGCCGGTCAGGACGGCGCTCAAGGGCCGCCGGGGCCACAAGGCCCTCCCGGCGACGCCGGGCCTCGAGGTCAGCGCGGCGCCCAGGGACCGCCCGGCCCGGGGCTCGACCTCGACCTGGGCTTCATCTCCGAGGTGAACTGGAAGCACGACGACGTCCTCACCCCCGACCAAGCGGCCGGGTTGCTCGGCAAGCTGAGCATCCAGCTCTCGCGGCCGCTCCATCCCAACCAGCTCCAGACGCCGCCCCTGGTGGTGCAGGTCTGGCTCGTGGTGGGGATCGGGATCCGGTCGAGCCAGCCCGCCCTGCCCGCTCTCCTGGTGATCCGCGGCACGGTGAAGCCGGGACAGCAGGACCTGCTCTGGTCGCACGCGGTGACCCTGGCGACGACCGGCGCCAACCTTCTCCCCGGCCTGTTGAAAGTGGGAGGCCGCCTGCTGATCCGGATCCACTGCGGCCTCCTCCTCGACCCCGACAGCCGCCCCTTCTCGGCCACGCTCCAGGCGATCCACGGCTTCAAGGCTCCGCTGCTGCCAGGCGGCGTCTTCGAGAGCTGGTTCTTCGTGAGGTGACGCTGATGGCTGACGACGAAGGCGTTCGCTCCCGGCAAGACGACCCGGCTCGGCGCAGTGAAGAAGACCGCAAGCTGGTCACCGTCGACCGGGCGTCGCTCAGAGACCTGCTCGACAACGCCTTGGCGCAGGCTGTCCTCGTTCCCCCCGACCCCGGAGCCCTCCCCTGGGTACCTCTGGGGCCCCGCAACCTCGGCGGGCGGATCCGCGCCCTCGCCGCCGATCCGCGCCAGCCCGGAAGGATCTACGCCGGCAGCGCCTTCGGCGGCGTCTGGCGCACCGACGACGACGGCGACACCTGGCTCCCCCTGGACGTCTTCCACCCGCCCGCTGGGACAGTGCGCCAGGCCATGCCCGTCGGCGCCATCGCCGTGGCCCCCAGCAACCCGCAGATCCTCTATATAGGGACCGGCGAGCCCAGGGTCCATCCGCGGAATCCAAACAGCTTCTACCCGGGAAGCGGCCTCTATCGCTCCTCCGACGGCGGCGCCAACTTCGACCAGATCGACCATCCCGAGACCGGCGTCCTGCTCGCCCACCGCTTCGAACGGATCCTGGTCGACCCCTGGGAGCCCGACCGCTGCTGGATCGCCTGCCCTACGGGCCTCTTCCGCCAGGAGCCGGGCGCCGCCTTCGTCCAGGAGCGGATCAATCCGCTGGACGCTCCCACCGCCGCGGACAGCGTGGACGCCAGCGACGTAGCCATCGACTTCGGAGACCCCACGGCCGCGCCCCCCGCCACCTTCACCGTCTACGTCGCCTTGCGCGACAAGGGGATCTATCGCCGGACCTACGAGCGCGCCAGCGGGAGCTATACCGGCACCGGCTGGGAGAAGCTGAGCAGGGGCCTTCCCGACCGCGGCATTCACCGCGTCAAGGTCGCCCTCTGCCGCACCCGGCCCGAGATCCTCTACGCCGTCTTCTCCCAGGACGACGACGACAACAGCGCCTCCCGGGTCTACCGCTCCCGCGACCGGGGAGACCGTTGGGAGCGCACCGGCCGGCGCGAGGACGACGACGAGAACAGGCAGGCCTATTACAACCTCGTCCTCGAGGTGCACCCGCAAAACCCGGACATCGTCTTCTTCGGCGCGGTGGACCTCTTCCGGACGCTCAACGGCGGCGAGAGCTGGACCAAAGTCCTCGATTCCAAACGCTACGCCAGAGGGTTCCGCGCCGAGCACGCCGATCAGCACGCGCTGCTCTTCGATCCGATCGACCCGCGGCGCGTCTGGGTGGCCAACGACGGCGGCATCTCCGTGAGCCCCGACCTTGGAGGCTCCTGGCGCAAGCGCAGCCACGGCCTGCTCGCCGCCCAGTTCTACGACATCACGACGCACCCGCGGTATCCGTTCCTGTTCGGCGGCGGACTCCACGACAACGGCACCTGGATCAGCCTCGGCAGCTCGAGCTGGTTCAAAGTCAGCGGCGGCGACGGCGGCGCCATGGTCTTCGATCCGACGAGCCCGCGCGGCGTCCTCTCCACCTGGCAGACAGGGATCGACCGGGTTCGGTTCACCACGGCGGCGCCTTCGCCTGACGACGACTTCCTGGTCAACCCCGCATCGGATATGCCGGGCGGCCGCTTCTGGGCCGTGGCGACGGAGCTGTCGTCCGGGATCTCCGAAGACCACGGGCCGACCTTCACCGGTGTCCTGGAACACCATCCCACGAGCGCCAACCACGCGCTGCTGGGCCGGAAGGGGGCGGGCTACCTCACCACCGACGGTGTCTCCTTCCGGCTCCTGAACACCGGCCCGTTCACCCCGGCCGACGCCGAAGTGACGGCGCTGGCCTATACCCCTACCGCGCCGGACGATGAGTGGTGGCTCGGCACGTCGGAAGGGGAGGTCTTCGTGACCGTCAACGGCAGCAACGCGGCCGAGGTCTGGACCGCCCGCCCACTGCCCGGCCCCCGGCGGATCTCCCAGATCGCCGTCCATCCGGCCAACCCGGACATCGTGGCCGTGGCCCTGATCGACACTCCGCCCCGGCTCTATCTCTCCGGCAACAAGGGGATCAACTGGTGGGAGATCTCCGGCACCTTCGGGACCCTCTCGGCGCCCGCCGCCGACTCCCTGGGGGACGACACGCCGCTCCTCAGCGTCGCCTTCGATCCCCAGAGCCCGGCGGCGGTGGGCGCCGACCAGGTGCTCTACGTCGGCACCCTCGCCGGCCTCTACGTCATCCGCAATGCCAGGGCGGCCACCGCGCTGCTGC
>JBKKAU010000980.1:0-8204 GCA_046714475.1 Thermoanaerobaculia bacterium | reverse complement strand
CTGTAACACTTCCGCCCTCCTCCGCGCCTGTGGAGAGGTGAAGCGGCCCGGCGATGGGTTATATTACGAATTGTCTATAGAAGTCGCCGTAGCACGCCACCTCAGAAACCTGTTCCAAGGAGGAGAGTGATGAACGTGTTCAGACGGACCCTATTACCCCTGGTCGCGCTGGTCCTGGCGTCGCTGCTACCCGGCGCCGCGCAAGCGCAGCCGCTCGGCCACTATCTGATACTCACCGGCAACACCACCTCAGGTGCGGCGGGTCACGGCTACGTCGAAATCCCCCATTCCACGGCCCTAAACCCGACGGGGGCCATCACCTTCGAGATGTGGGTGAGGCTCAACACTCCTTTCACCGGACAAAGCTGCCGCAGCCTGATCGGCAAAGGCTTTACCCAGACGTACTGGATCGGCGTCTGCGGCTCGACGCTCCGCTCCTATATCAAGGGCGGCGCTTCCGCGAGAGACGGCGGCACCATCCCGGCCAACACCTGGACCCATATCGCGGTGACCTCGGATGGTACGACCCGCCGGCACTTCATCAACGGCGTGCAGGTCCTTTCGGCCGCGGAGCCTGCCGGACCGATCCCCACGAATGCGCAGCCGGTCCGGATCGGCAGCGACGTCTCCTGGCTCTACAGCCCCCAGGGTTCCATCGACGAAGTGCGTCTCTGGAACGTGGTCCGCAGCGCGGCGGAGATCCAGGAGTGGATATTCCAGCAGATCACCGTGGCGCAGCCCGGTCTGGTCGCGATCTGGGGGCTGAACGGCAATGGCGAGGACCGCTTTGAGACTCACGACGGCACATTGGGCGGCAACACCGCCTTCGGAGCACCGTCCGTCCCCGCCGGTCCCTGGATGACCAGCCCCGACATGCCGGACTTCCGCTTCAAGGTCCGTCTGACCACGGCGGGAACCTCGCGCATGGCTACCCAAGTGGCCGATTGCGTCGAACAGACGGTCTGCGCCGCTGGGGTCTTCCCGGACCGCCCCGAGGTGTTTCTGCGCGTTATCGGCCCACGGTCCAACGGCTACCTGTGGCCGGTCGTGATCCGCTTCACCAACGCCCAGGTGGAGGCCTGGATCGAGCAGATCAGCACGGGTGAGGTCAACTACTACATCCTGGATTTCATCGGCCCCGACAGCAACGAGCTCTCGGGCGTCAACGACCGCTTCGGCTTCCTGCCGTAATGCCGGTTCCGGTCTGAAGAGGAAAGGGGGACCCCGGTCAGGGTCCCCTTTTTCATGGTAAGGCCCTTAGCGAGTCCGGATACCGGTGGGGGTCACAACGACGAGCCGGCCTGTGAGGTCCAGGCTCAGCAGGTCGGGGAGGTGCGACAAAGGCCAAGGCCGTGCTCCGGCCCGAAGCCGGAGGCCGAAAGAGCACGATGCCAAGGTACTCCTCCGACCGATACGCCCGGATGTCGCCAATCCCCTTGTCCATCGTGAAGAGGACACGGCCTTCCTTTTTCGCCGTCGCGAGGACGATGGGATCGGGGGCCCCGGCAATCCCTTCGTCGTAAACCGAATCGGCTTCGTGTCCGGCTTGCCGCAGCTCAGGGAGGATCTCGATCGGTAGGTTCTCGTCGAGCTTGAGCTTCATTGAGGGACCAGAGGCAGGAGGCTCTCTTCGTGAGCGAGCTCGGCCGCGTAGGCGAGCGCGGCGTCGATGTGCTCCGGCCCCAGGGAAGGATAGCTCCGCAGGATCTCCTCACGAGACGCGCCCTCGGCCAGGCTGTCCAGGATATTGGTGACCAGGACTCGAGTGCCTTTGGCGCAGACCTGACCGCCGCAGATGCTCGGGTTCGAGACGAGGTGCTCGCGCCAGTCAATCATGATGTCCTCCTGTTCGCGAGAGGCTAACACGAAGCCGGCAGGAGAGAGGAGGCGGCCGGCAGGGCGCCGGCCACCGTAAGAGGGTTACTCCGCCTTCTTGAAGTCCAGCGACACCGAGTTCATGCAGTAGCGCTGACCCGTAGGGCGGGGGCCGTCGTCGAAGACGTGGCCGAGGTGGGCGCCGCAGCGGGCGCAGTGGACCTCGGTGCGCTTCATGCCCCAGGCCCAGTCGGTCTCGGCCTCGACGTGGGTCTCGTCGATCGGCGCCCAGAAGCTCGGCCAGCCGGTGCCGGACTCGAACTTGGTGTCCGAGCCGAACAGCTCCAGACCGCAGGCGCCGCAGACGTAGACGCCTTTCTCATGGTTGTTCAAGAGCTTGCCGGTGCCCGCCCGCTCGGTTCCCTGCTTGCGCATGACCTGGAACTCCTCGGGCGTCATCTCCTTCTTCCACTCCTCGTCGCTCTTGACGATCTTCTCGATCACCTTGCCCTTTTTGTCCACGAATTTCGTTCCTTTCCGCCCCGCCTCTTTCGCCGCCGCTTTCTCCGCCGGAGCAGCCGTTGCGATATTCATCTTCGCGTCGCCCGCGAAACCGTCGCAGGCCGCGAGTGCCGTAACACAGAGCACCACCGCCAAGTCCCTGATCTTCAAGACAGTCCCCTTTCTCGCTAGACCGCGCTCCCCAGACTCCGTAACAGCTCCAGGAAGGCGTTCTCATCCAGGATGGTCACCCCCAGCTTGCGGGCGTCGTCGGCCTTGGAGCCGGGATCCTCGCCGACCACCACGTAGTCGGTCGATTTGCTGACGGACCCGGTGGCCTTGGCGCCCAGCGACTCGATGAGCTCCTGGGCGTCGCGGCGGGAGAGCTGGGAGAGGCCGCCGGTGAAGACGAATTTCTTGCCCACCAACGGTTGTACGGCCCCGGAGGGCTTGGCGGATTGGGCGGACTGGAGGATCTCGAGCTTCGACAACAGGTCGTCGAGCACGGCGGCGCCCTGCTCGTCGCGGAAGAACGAGGTGATCGACTCGGCCATGCGCGGGCCGACCCCTGGAACCTCCTGGAGGGCCGCCTCGTCCGCCTCGCGCAGGGCTTCGAAGGTGCCGAAATGCCGGGCGAGGTCGCGGGCGACCGTCACCCCCACCTCCGGGATGCCGAGGCCGTAGAGCAGCCGCGGCAGCTCCACCCGCGACGCCTTACGCAACGCCTCGACCAGCTTGTTGGACGACTTCTCGCCGAACCCCTCGAGCCGCATGAGTTGCCCGGGCTGGAGGTCGAACAGGTCGGGCAGGCGCTTCACCAGCCCTTCGGCGACGAAGAGCTTGGCGCTCTCGTCGCCCAGACCTTCGACGTCCAGGGCGTCGCGCGAGGCGAGGTGGACGAGGCGGCCGGCGAGCTGGGCCGGGCAGGCGAAGCCGTTGGGGCAGACGGTGAACGGGCCGCGCTCGACCAGCGGCGTGCCGCAGGAGGGGCAGGCCGGGGGCATCCGCCACTCGGGGCCGCGCTCGCGGTCGGGCTCCTCGATCCGCTCGATGACCTGCGGGATCACGTCGCCCGCCCGCTGCACCCGCACCCGGTCCCCCTCGCGGATGTCCTTGCGGGCGACCTCCTCGCGGTTGTGGAGGGTGGCGCGCGCCACGGTCACGCCGCCGATCTCGACCGGCAGCATCAGGGCGACCGGGGTGACCACGCCGGAGCGGCCGATCGAGGGGACGATCGACAGCACCCGGGTGACCTCCTTGCGCGGCGGGAACTTGAAGGCGAAGGCCCAGCGCGGGTGGCGCGAGGTCCACCCCAGCCGCTCGCGCGCGGCGAGGTCGTTCAGCTTGATGACGATGCCGTCGATCTCGTAGCCGAGGTCGTCGCGCCGCTCCTCCAGGCCGCGGTGATACTCCAGGATCTCCTCGACGCTGCCGGCGCGCTGGACCAGCGGGTTGACGCGCAGCCCCCACTCGCCCAGGGCCTGGAGGACCTCCCACTGGGTCTCGATCCCTGGTACGGCTGCCGTCTCGCCCGCCGACAGGATGTCGTAGGCGTAAAGGTCGAGCGGCTTGGAGGCGGTGAGCTGAGGGTCGAGCTGGCGCAACGCCCCGGCCGCGACGTTCCTGGGGTTGGCGAAGGGCTCTTTCCCCTCGGCGAGCAGCTTCTCGTTGAGCGCCTCGAAGACGTCGGCGTGCATGATCACCTCGCCGCGGACCGCCAGGAACGGCGGTATCGGCTCCAGGGGGCGCCCATCCTCGCGCAGGCGCAATGGCACGGCCTGGATGGTGCGGACGTTCTCCGTGACGCCTTCGCCGCGCCGGCCGTCGCCGCGGGTCGAGGCGCGGGCGAGCGCGCCGTCCTCGTAGACCAGCTCGACCGAGGCGCCGTCCAGCTTGGGCTCGAGCACGTACTCGACCGGGGTGTCCGGCCCCAGGCCCTTGCGCAGCCGTTCGTCGAAGCGGCGCAGCGACGCCTCGGAGGCGTCCGAGTCGAGCGACAGCATGGGCGCGGCGTGCTCGATGGTGGGGAAGCTGGTCAGCGGCTGGCCCGCGACCCTCTGGGTCGGGGAGTCGGGGGAGACCAGCCCGGGGAAACTCTCTTCGAGCGCGACCAGCTCGCGGTAGAGCCGGTCGTACGCTTCGTCCGAGATTTCCGGGGAATCCTTGACGTAATAGAGATAATCGTGGTGGCGGATCTCCGACCTCAGCCGGGCGGTCCGCTGGCGGGCTTTGTCCGGATCCATGGATGTCCTCTGAGGGAATGCCGCGTAGGCGGTACTTTTGCAGCGTTGGACTCTAGCATGGGAGGTGGGTAAGACCATGACTTCGTTGTGGACGCGCGGTGGGCTGACCTGGCGGGAGCTGGGGATGAGGCTCTGGCGCCAGATCTGGGAGGACGAGGTGCTCGGGCGGTGCGCCGAGCTCGCCTACTTCTTCCTGTTCTCGATCTTCCCCCTGCTCCTCTTCCTCACCACCCTGCTGGGCTACCTCGCGCAGGCGAGCGCCGAGCTGCGCTGGAACCTGTTCGTCCACATCGCCCGCATCTCGCCGAGCCCCGAGGTGACGGCGCTGCTCCACGACACCCTGGACGAGATCACCCGGGGGACGGGCAGGGCCAAGCTCTCGCTGTCCCTTGCCGTCGCGGTCTGGATCGCCTCCAACGGCATGATCGCCGCCGGCAGGACGCTGAACACCGCCTGCGGCCTGCGGGAGACGCGGCGCTGGTGGCGGCGGCGCATCATCGCCATCCTCCTCACGCTGGTCTTCGCCGCCCTGATCATCTGCGCGCTGGGCCTGATGTTCTATGGCGGGTCCATCGCCGAGGGCCTCTCCGCGCGCCTCGGGACCGCCGGACCGTTCCTCTCCCTGGCCTGGCGGCTTTTCCAGTGGCCGCTGATCCTGGTCTTCGCCCTGATCTCCTTCGAGATGGTCTACAACTACGCGCCCAACCTCGGCGACAGCCCGAGCCGCCAATGGGGGACCCCAGGGGCGGTCACCGGGGTCGCGCTCTGGCTCGCCGCCTCCTTCGGGCTGCGCCTCTACCTCGGCTGGTTCCACAGCTTCTCGACCACGTACGGCTCGCTCGGCGTGGTGATCCTGCTGCTGGTCTGGTTCTATCTGACCGGCTTCGCCATCCTGATGGGCGGCGAGGTGAACTCCGAGATCGGCAAGGAGATCACCCGCCTCAAGGAGCTGGAGCGCCAGGCGAGAGGGGAGGAGGCGAAACCGGAACGGCCGAAGCGGCGCCCGCGGCTGCGGAACCTCCGCCGCGGCCGCGGAGTTGCCCCGTAGCCGCCAGAGGAAAAGGCTGATCAAGAAGAAGATTGCGCTACCGTTGGAGCCCTCACCCCCCTGGCCCCCCTCTCCCACCACCCCTCGCCCCCTCCCTGGGAGAGGGGGGAAACCCATGATCTCTAAGTGATTTTGGGATGGGAGGTGGCGCCCCTCTCCCGGGGAGGTCGGGTGGGGTGGAGGGAGAGGGGACGGGGGTGAGGGCTTCTACTCGTACGCCCGCAACGCCTCCCGTAGCGCCGTAGGGATCGGCGTCGGGACGCTGCGCTTGCCGTCGCGGCGCATGCAGGCGATCTGCTGCTCGCCACGGGCGACCAGCTCCTCCTGGCCGTCGCGCTGGCGCCAGTACTCGAAGAGCAGGGTGACGCGGTTCTGGGCGATGCCGCCCAGCCGCATGCGGATCACCAGCTCGTCGAAGGCTTCGAGCTCGGCCAGGTAGTCGCAGGCGCAGCGGACGGTCGCCAGCGCCAGGCCGTCCGACAGCTCCGCCAGGACCTCCGGCGCGTGGTCGCGCAGGAACATCTCGCGGCAGCGCCCCTGCCAGCGCAGATGGTTGACGTAGTAGACGTTGCCGACGAGGTTGGTCTCTTCGAAGCCGACGAGATGGCGGTACTCATAGGCCCGCACGGCCGCCCTCCACGAGCACCGCCAGCGCCGCCGGTCCCGACAGCTCCTGGACAGGCCCGAGGAAGGTACCGATCACCAACTCCCCCGAACGCAGCAGCAGCCAGCCGTCGTCGCCGACCGCCGCCTCGAGCGTCAGCGGCGCGCCGTGCGGGACGCCCGCCTTCTTGAGGCTCTCGGCCGCCGCCCAGACGCGGGTCGCCGCGCCGTCCGGAGTCTCGCCGCGTTCGCGGACGATCAGCTCGGCGAGGCCGAACCGCTCCTGCCCGAGCAGACCGCGCCACATCTCCTCGTCGCGCGGCGCCACCGGCTCGAAGTCGCAGCCGATCCGCCCCTGACCGGCGACGGTGAGCACGAGGTTCCCCGCATGCGCCAGCGACAGGTGCCCGCCGTTGGTCCCGGGGGTGGTCTCGGGCTTGCCGTCCGGGCGGTGGCGCCGGGCGACCGCCCGGCCGTTGCTCTCCACTGCGACCTGGACTCCGGAGCCGGGGATCAGCTCCTGGAGCCGGCGTTCGACGAAGGGGGCGAGCAGGGCCGAGCTCCAGGAAGACGGCGGCGTGACGCGGTCGACGGCGCGCAGGCGCAGCCCCTCCCAGCGCTCGTACAGGTGGCCGTCCGCGCCGCGGATCTCCATGTCGTAGACAAAGGTCGAGCCGTCGCGGAAACGCTCGCGCGCGGCGAGCACCAGCGGCGCGTCGGTGGCAATGCGGCCGGCCACGATCCGGTCGACGCCGATCGGCAGCAGCGTCGAGTGCGGGATGCAGGCCTGGATGCCGTGGATGGCGGCGTCGCGCGCCCCGGGATCGCCCAGCACCAGCTCGGGCGGCAGATAACCGCCGAACCAGGCGGCATGGCCGTCGGGCACGATGTCGGCCAGGCACTCCGTGGCGCTCAGACTGCGGTAGCCGCCCAGGCGCTGGAAGCGGCCGCGGTGGAAGAGGATGCCGCCGTAGCCGTAGAGGTCGCCTTCCGGGTTGATCGGCAGACGGCCGTCGCTCTCGGAGAGAAGCAGGAGGCCGGGGTCGGCGCTCCTCGCGGGGCCCGCGAAGCGGCAGACGGCGCGGAAGTGGTCGGCGGCGAAGCCGGTCGAGCCGTCGCGCAGCGCCACCTCGACGCGGCCGGGCTCGCGCACCAGGGCGGCGACGCGGACCGTCGTGGCGCGGCCGGGCGGCACCGCCACCGGGCGGAGCAGCTCGACCTCCTCGAAGACCGGCAGCTCCCCGGTCCCCAGCACCGCCATGGCGGCCTGGGCCATGGCCTCCAGCCCCAGCACCGCCGCGAACAGCGGCTCGCCGCGGAAGACGTGGTCGGCGAGGTACGGGTCGGTGTCGGCCGAGATCTCGGCGTCGGCGACCAGCTCGACGCCGGGGTAGAAGGCGCGCGGCTTTTCAAGGAAACGGCGCAGCGGCAGCTCGGGCCGTTCGACCTCCAGCGTCGGCGGCTCGCCGAAGCGGCCGGCCACGACCAGCGAGGCGGCGGGCAGCGGCCGGGCGAGGAGCCCGCGCAGCATGCCGAGCCCGACGTCCGGCGGGATCGGGGTGATCCCCTCGCGGATCAGGTTCTCCAGCGTCCCCAGCCGCTCGCCCATGCCGACGCCGGACCAGACCGACCAGTCGAGCGTCAGGCAGCGGCAGCCCGGGTTCTCGCGGCCCAGGCGTTCGGTGGCGAGCCGCAGCCACTCGTTGGCGGTCGCGTAGTCGGCCTCGCCCTTCAAACCGGTGCGGGCGATGATCGAGCCGAAGGAGACGACTAGGCGCAGGCGCGCGGGGTCCAGGGCGTCGAGCAGGTTGGCGAAGCCTCGCACCTTAGGCGCGAGCGTCCGCTGGAACCCCTCTTCGTCGAGCGAGCCGAGCAGGCGCGGCCGGTTGGAGCCTGCGCCGTGGAGCAGGGCGGTGACCGGCCCGAGCCCGGCCTCGACCCGGGCGACCGCGGCGCGCACGGCCGCGGCGTCGGCGACGTCGGCCGGTATATAG
>JBKKAU010000979.1:0-4813 GCA_046714475.1 Thermoanaerobaculia bacterium | reverse complement strand
TAAGGCAGGTGCTCTAACCGCTGAGCTAACCTCCCCTCGCCGCTCCAAGGACGCGTAATGGTACGTAAGCGGTGGGGCCGTGTCAACACTCAGGGCGCCACGTACCCCAGCGCTTCGAGCTCTTTCTTGAGGCCCTCGGGCACCGCCTGGCCCTTGGAGCGGTCGGCCAGGCCGGAGAAGCGCTGGCGGATCAGCTTGGCCAGCTCCGCCACGACCTCCGGGTGCTCCCCGGCCAGGTTGCGGGTCTCCTGGGGATCCTGCTCCAGGTTGTAGAGCTCGGCCTTGCCGATCGGGTAGTGCCCGGGCGGGGCGCCCGGGATGCAGACCGGCTCGACGCCCTCCGGGTTGGAGACCAGCTTCCAGGGTCCCCGGGTGACGGTGTGGATCGTGGTCGAGCCGTACTCGGAGAAGGCCGGCTTGCCGGCGCCCCCCTCGCCGGGGCGTTCCAGATAGGGCACCAGCGACCGCCCGTGCTGCTCGGCCGGCGGCTGAACACCCAGGAGGTCGAGCAGGGTGGGGGCGACGTCGGCCAGCTCCACCGTCTGCGGCACCCGGGCGCCAGCCGGCAGCAGCCCGGGGGCGGTGATCCCCAAGGGCACGTGCAACGTCGTCTCGTAGACCGAGCAGGCGTGGTACAGGTAGCCGTTGTGGTCGTACAGCTCCTCGCCATGGTCGGCGGTGAAGACGATCAGGGTTTTGTCGAGCCGGCCGGCGGCGCGCAGGCCGTCGAGCAGCGAGCCGCTCAGGCGGTCGGTGCCGATCACCGCCGCGTCGTAGAGGGCGTCGAGGTGCTGGACGTCGCGCGGCGAGAGCCCTGTCCGCTCGGCCATGATCCGGTTGAGCTGCCACTTCTTGGGGCCGACCGGCCCCTGGTAGCCGGGGTCGAGCTCGCGCGCCGCGAGGTCGCCGCCGTTGTAGTAGGGGCCGTGGGCGCCGAAGAGGTGGACCCAGAGGAAGAAGGGTTTGGAGCCGTCCTGCGCCCGCGCCCACTCCAGGGCGCGTTGCACGGTCTTGCCGTCCTGGCCCCCCGAGCAGGCGAACGCGTCCCACCCCTGGTGGTTCGCCTGGCACATGTTGGAGAGAAAGGCGCCGGTCCGGTACCCCGCGCCGTGCAGGAGCTTGGGCAGGGTGGGCAGGCCGTCCGGGAAGCCGTAGCCGTTCTCGACCACGCCGTGCCCCCGCGCATAGAGGCCGGTGAGCACCGTGGCGAGCGAGGGCCAGGTCGAAGCCCGCTGCGCCGCCGCCCGCTCGAAGAGCACGCCCGCGGCGAGATGGGCGTCGAGGTTCGGGCTGGTCGGCCGCGCTGGATAGCCATAGGCGCCGAGCCGGTCGGCGCGCAGGGTGTCGGCCGTGAGCAGGAGGACGTTCCACCCCTGGGCGCCGCCGGCCAGCCGCTTCCTCTCTTCTTCCTTCTTTTCGGCAGGCTCCGCCCGGCAGCCGGCGAGCGCCAGCAGGGAGAGGAGGAGCAGAGCGGAGGACCGGCGGAGCATGGCGGGCCGGATTGTAGCCTGGACACGGCCGGCACCCGCCCCGCACTTGCCCGGTCTCGCCAGGAAGTGATATGAAATTCCCGCCTTCCATGCCGGGCTCCAGGCCCGTGCATCTCCCCTTTCCATCCCAGGCCGCCCCTCCGCTCCCTCTCACGAGGAGCGGGATATGGAGCCAGTCACTTGGGAGGACTTCGTCCGGCGTCATGGCGACAAGCTGAGGTACAGGGTGGTCCGCATCCTGCTGCGGATCGGGGAGCAGCCCCGGCCGGACCAGGTGGAGGAGCTGACGCAGGAGGTCTACTGCCGGTTGCTCGAACGCGGCGGCGACCTCCTGGAGCGGCGGGCGGGCCGCCAGGGCGAAGTCGTCGCCTACCTCTGCAGGGTCGTCTCCAGCGTCGTCATCGACCGGGTCCGGGAGGAGCGCGCCCGCAAGCGCGGCCGGGCCCGGCTCGTCGACGCCGGCCGCTACGGCCTCCACTTCCTGGACCGCCTGACCGCCGGGGGTCCCACGGTGGAGCAGGACCTGATGACGCGCGAGCGCCGGCACCTCTTCCTGGAGCGTTGCAACCGCTCCCCGAGCCCGGCCTGCCGGCGGCGGAACGCCTGGATCCTGAAGATGGCGCTGTTCGAGGACTGGCGCAGCCGCGAGATCGCGGGCGCCCTGGGCGGCAGGTTGTCGCCGAGCAGCGTCGACTCGCTGGTCCACCGCGCGGTACGCCGGCTGACCGCCGCCGACCGCGAGCTGCTGCTGGGCTGAAGGGGGGAGAACTGGGAGATATGATCCCGGCATGATCCGCGTCTTCACCGATCCGCGCTGTCTGGAGCACGTCTCGCCGCCGGGCTACCCCGAGAGGCCGGAGCGCCTCTCCGGCATCGTCGCGCACCTGCGGGAGCGCGGCTGGGAGGTCGCCGGGACCGCGCCCTCCGAGGCCTCCCGCGAGGCGGCCCGCCAGGCCGTCCTGGCCGTCCACGAGCCGGCTTATGTCGAGCGTTTCGAGCGCGCCGCCGGGCGCGGCGACGCGCTGCTCGACTCGGCCGACAACCCGCTGTCGGACGGCACCTGGGAGGCCTCCTGGGCGGCGGTCGAGACGACGCTCGCCGCAGCCGACCACGTGGCTGCCACTGCCGGGACGGCTTTTTCGGCGGTGCGGCCGCCCGGCCACCACGCCGAGCGCGCGACCGCGATGGGCTTCTGCTTCTTCAACAACGTGGCCGTGGCGGCGGAGCACCTGCGCCGCCGCCATGGCGCCTCCCGCGTCGCCATCTTCGACTTCGACGTCCACCACGGCAACGGCACGCAGCACATCTTCGAGGCCCGCGCCGACGTCTTCTATGCCAGCACCCACCAGTACCCGTTCTACCCGGGGACCGGCGCGGCCGGGGAGACCGGGCGGGGGGAGGGCGAGGGGGCGACCCTCAACGTGCCGCTGCCCCAGGGGACGGACGACGAAGGCTATGCCGAGGCGATCCAGGGCCGCGTGCTCCCCGCGTTGCGGAGCTTCGCCCCCGACGTGCTGCTGCTCTCCGCCGGGTTCGACGCCTGGCAGCGCGATCCGCTGGGCGGCATGCGCGTCACCGAAGCGGGGTTCGCCCGCTGGGGCGGGTGGCTGCGCGACCTCGCCCGCGAGGTCTGCGGCGGCCGGATCCTGGCCGTGCTCGAAGGCGGGTACGACCTGCGCGCCCTGCCGCTGCTGGTCGACGCCCACCTGCGCGCCCTGGCCGGAGAATGACGGAGGATGACGGGGCGAACGCATATAGAGAAAAGCAGATGATTGACTTCCTTCCGCTCCTGCCGCTACAATTTGCGGAAAAGTTCACGTAATACTTGAGATATTCAGCCTGACGATTCGCCGGAGGGACCCGGGTATCCCCCCCGGGAGACGGCGAGGTGGAGGTAGGAGCGATGAAGCGCAATGTCTTTGTGGCAGCGGTCGCGGTAGCTCTGCTCATGTCCGTTCCGGCGTGGGCCGCTCCGCCGTTCGGTTCGTTCGGCGGCCTCGCCAACGGCGGCAACTCCGGTGCCGGCGTCCTGGCGTTGCACGGCTGGGCGCTCGACGACAACGGCGTCGACTCGGTCGACATCCTGGTGGACGGCGTCGTGGTCGGCCGCGCCCTGTACGGCCGCAACCGGCCGCAGGTCCAGCGGCAGTTCCCCAGCTTCCCCGACTCGGCGGGAGCGGGCTTCGCCTACGAGCTGAACAGCACCCATTTCCGCAACGGCCTCCATACGGTGACCGCCCGGGTGCGCAGCAAGACCGGCGAATTCATCACCTTGAATTCGCGCGCCTTGCTCTTCACCAACACCCAGCACGCCCTGGCGCCGTTCGGCAAGATCGAGTTCCCGATCCGGGACGCCGAGCTGTCCGGCGCCTGCGAGCAGGGGGCCGCCAACGTGCCCCTGAGCGTGGTCAGCGGCTACGCCCTCGACTCCGGCCTCCAGGACCTCGACCACGGGGTCGCCTACGTCGAGCTGTTGATCGACCGCTCGCTGGCCTACAACAGCCGCCTCGACTGCGCGTTCTCCGGCAACGTCTGCGGCGGCAACAACTGCTACGGCATCCGCCGGCTGGACATCGAGCGGTTCTTCCCCGGCCTCAAGGACTCGCCGCACAGCGGCTTCCGCTTCGCCCTCGACGTCGGCGAGCTGATCCGGGAACGGGGCTACCTCCCCGGCGCCCACCTGCTCACCATCCGGGCGGGAGACCACGCCGGGCAGATCCGCAACATCGCCGAGATCCCGGTCCACTTCTCCTGCGTCGAGGACACGCCGAACGAGAGCGCCTTCGGCGAGATCGACGTCCCGCGGCCCAACATGATGACCAGCGGCATCACCCGCTTCTCCGGTTGGGCCATCGACCGGGAGCGGGTCGGCCAGGTCTTCGTGCTGGTCGACGGCCAGATCGTCGGCCTCGCCAGCTACGGCCAGGTCCAGCGCCGCGACCTGCTCTGCAACTACCAGAGCTATCCGGACGCCGCCGCCGCGCCGGGCTGGTACTTCGACCTCGACACCCGCCGGCTCTCCAACGGCGTGCACCATTTCGGCGTCCTGGTCTTCGACCAGTCCGACGACCGGTACACCACCCACACGCTGATCGGCGAGCGGCCGTTCCTGGTCAACAACCCGACGCCATAGCTCGCCTTCTTACCGTTGGCGATCGAACGCCCCGTCTCCGGACGGGGCGTTTCGTTTTGGGGCCGGGTGGTACCATTCCGCGCCATGCCGGCCTTCGAGAAGCTCCTGTTCTTCGGCACCCCGGATTTCGCGGTGCCGACGCTCGCGGCGCTGGTGGCGGTGGGGCGGCGGCCGTTGCGCGTCGTCACGC
>JBKKAU010000978.1:0-4790 GCA_046714475.1 Thermoanaerobaculia bacterium | reverse complement strand
GCGAAAATACTACCCAAGTACCCGCAAGCTTGGCGTTCTCGCCCCCTTTGACAAGGCTTTCTTTGCAACTAGCGGGTAAACTCAGTTGGCTCTGCGGTTGGAAGCGCAGCCAGCACCAGGCAATCTCAACAATCATCCTGCGAAGCCGGGGATTGCCGGCTTTGCTACTCCCCTGCTCGCGATTCACTCTCTCCCCGCTCTGGTAGGGCATCGGTGCCAAGCCGGCCAGGCTGGCCACCTCCCGACGATTGCCGAAATCCCGCCAGCCAAAGAACTCGCGGACGAACAGCCAGGAACTGGTCAAGCCGATCCCCTTAAGCTCGGTCAGTTGCTGCACCATTTGCAGCGACCTCTCCTCCGGCTCGGCCATCAAGGCCTTTCGCTGGGCTTCCAGCTCTCGAATCTGACTCTGCACCCCTTCCAGACGCTCGTACTCGCGCTGGAGCCGATCCTTTAAGCTCGGCGGCAGGGGACTCCCATCCCAGAGCACCAGTCCCTCCAATTGGGCCAAGAAGTCGGACCTCAGGGTTATCGAGATCCCTTGTCCCGCCAGCAGGCCCTGGAGCCGGTTACGGTGGCTCGTCCGTTCCCTCTTGAGAACCTCGAGCTCACGCGACAGATGCCGACCATCCTCCTGCTCGACCGTCGGCACCCGCACCACGCTCCACACCTTCTTTTCCCCGGTGTGGAATCGAATCAACCGCGACAGCAGGCCTTGGACGTCCAGTTTGTCCGTCTTGGCCCTTCTCGCCCGGCGGTTCACCTCTATACTCGAGGAATCCACCACCACATTGCTGATCCCGCGGGATTCCAGCAGCCGGTGCAGCCAGAAGCCTTCTCGTCCCGCTTCATAGCAACTCACCACCCGAGGCTCCTGCAGCCCCCATCTCTGACCGGTACGCAGGATCTCCTCTTCCAAACTCCGGAGGTTGCCAGCTCCGATGGTCCGAATTCGAGCTTTCTGGCCTGCCTCGGTGGCGAAACCAAGCTTCCATTCCTTTCGGCCCAACTCGAAAGCCAGGTACAGAACTTCTTGATCTCGCGTAGACTCTTCTCTGCGGGTCGGCTGGTTCATCTGGGCGCTCCTTTCCAGGTTAAAGTTCCCAGAATCTAGAACCAACCGCCCGCGTTTCCTACTTCCGACCTACATAGCATCTCTATTCTGTCGCCCCTGTCGGGGCTCTGTCAGAGCGCCGGAAGCAGTGGGACAGGATAGGCCGCAACCTCGGAATCGATTGTTGCGACCGTCAGCCCGTGTTGCAGCGCCTGTGCTACCAGTAGCCGATCGAACGGGTCGCGGTGGAGGGGTGGCAGACTGGCGAGGTGTGACATCGCTCCTTCGTCGATTGGCAGGCTGGTGATCCCGTGTGCGTCCCGTTGCCGCGGCAGGAAGTCGGCCGGAGGAACCGGGAGCGGGAGCTTGCCAAGGTTGTATTTGATGACCGCTTCCCAAACCGAGGCGACGCTCAGGTAGACCTCGTTGGATGGATCCTGGCTGGCCGCCCGGAAAGTGGCAGGGAGCTTCGGGTCGGCGGTGATGTACCAGAGGAATACGTGGGTGTCGAGCAGCAGCCTCATCGTCCCTCAAACCCCTGCAGGATCTCCTCCGGCAGCGGCGCGTCGAAATCGTCCGGGACTGTGAACGTCCCGACGCAGAGGCCGAATGGGCGCGGACCCGGCTGGTTGGAGGGGACGGGCCGCAACTCGGCGACGGGGCGGCCATCGCGGACCACGACCAAGTGCTCCCCGGCCTCAACCCGGTCCAACAGGGCGTCTGGATCCCGTTGGAGCTCTTGTAGGCTGACGGTACTCATACGAGCAGTGTAGCAAACCAGAAGGACAGAGGCCCCAAGAGTAAGGGGGCCGCGGACGGTGCTGTCGGAGCCGGGAGTTCCGCTCCCAAGGAAACAGGAACGGCGTGGAGGGCAGGTCGTCCATCCAGACACCCCAGGGGTGGTGTCGTTCTGGAGATTTTTCTCTCGGGTGGTGGTGAGGGGAGGCGAAAAAAGGGGGACCTCGCGGCCCACCGGGGTGATGCGGACTACGTGGGCTCGGCGGCGTCCTGGGCCTTGGCTACTGGCTCCTCCTTCTTCTTCCGCTTCCGGCGGAGGGCCTCTCCAGTCGGACGCGGATTGTTCCCGAACTGCACCAGCTGCTCGCTCGAGAAGCCGAGGGAGCCTGTCCGCGGGATGATATCGTCCCGCCATGTCTGACGACCCGGAATCCAACGACCTGGAAGACGTCTCCTTCGGCCCGGACGAGAAGCTTCCCGACGGCGACGAGGTCTTCGAGACCTACTTCGCCCCTTGGTATGAGCCCGACGACATCGAGCGCCGCGAGCTCGCGGGGGTGCGGCCGGACCTGGAGGAGGGGCTGCCCATCGGCGAGCCGGCGGGGGAGATGAGCCCGCTCTATCCCGACGACCAGGAGGAGGTGGCGGAGCAGATCCGCGTCATGGCCGAGGCCGCGGCCGAGGACTGGCCGGAGCTGCTGGGCGTCGAGGGCTCGCTGTCGCTGGAGCTGATCGACGCCTTCGACCGCCATTTCAACCGGGCCGAGGTCGCGGAGGTGATCGCCGACGCCGATCCGGAGGACTACGGCAGCGACCTCGTGGTGCTCTGCTGCGAGCTCGGCGCCGTGCTGGGCGAGGCGATACGGCGGGAGGCGCCGGAGCTCGAATGGCTCTATGACTGGCCGTACTGGGAGTCCTCCCTCTACGACAGCCGCCGCGGCTACCGCATCAACGTCTTCGACTGGGCGTTCAAGAAGTTCAGCGAGGACGGCGTCGACGCCGGGCTCCGCGGCAAGGCGCTCCGCTGCCTCGGGCTGGTACGGTACGGGACGTAGGGCCCTCACCCCCTTAGAGCGGGAGGGGGTAAACCCCTCTCTTCGGAGAAGCCGGGCGGAAACGCGGGCGCCCTTAATGTAGAGACGCGCCCCGTGGGGCGTCTCCGAGGCGGCGAGACCCCCCGCAAACAAGGATGTGGCGCGGGATCTCTCGCAGTCCGGGCCGTCCTTCCCGATCCGGAGACGCCCCACGGGGCGTCTCTACATTAGGGGGCGCCCCGCCTTCCCTGGGGGGAGGGCCTTTTGATGGGCGACCCCGGGGTCTAGAAAAATCGTAGACAGCTGGCACTCCGGGGCGGAAAAGGGTTAGAATCCACCCGTAGTCGTCTGTCCAAGCCGTATTTTTTTGTAGTTCTTCAGGGAAGGACCTCGGACCAGTGCAGCTCATGGACCGAGCGAAAGGGCCTCTGCGGGACGAACGGTCTGGATGTGCAGGGACGTTCGGACACGCACGCGCGGCGCTCCCCCGGCACGCCGCACCGGGGTGGAGCGGCGTGCGCGCGGCTGAGGCGCCATGAACCCACGAGTGGTCGTCGTCGATGACGAGCCGGGCATCCGCCGGCTCCTCGTCGCGAATCTCGCCTATCTCCCGGTGGAGTGCCGGGCGGTCGCCGACGCCGCCGAGGCGCTCGCCGTCGCCGCGCAAGAGCCCCGTCCGGAGCTGGTCCTTTCGGACATCGAGATGCCCGGGCTCTCCGGGATCGAGCTGCTGGAGCGGCTCAAGGCGCTCGACCCGACCATCCAGGTGGTCATGGTCTCCGGCCTGCAGCAGATGGAGACGGTGCGCCAGTGCCTGCGCGCCGGGGCCTACGACTACATCGTCAAACCGTTCGACGCCGACGACCTGCTGGCGACGGTGGAGCGCGCCGTCGAGCGGGCGCGGCTGATCCGCCAGAACGAGGCGTACCGCCACGACCTCGAGCGCATGGTCGCCGAGCGCACGGCCGAGCTGCGGCAGACCCGCGACATCGCGCTGCTCACGCTCGCCCGCCTCGCCGAGTCCCGCGATCACGACACCGGCCGGCACCTGGAGCGGATGGCCTCCTACAGCCGGCGCCTCGCCGAGGAGCTGGCCTCCGGCGGCGCGCCGGTCCACGTCTCCGCCGATTTCGTCGAGCAGGTCTACAAGTCGAGCCCGCTGCACGACATCGGCAAGGTCGGCATCCCCGACGCGATCCTGCGCAAGAGCGGGCCGCTCGATCCCGAGGAGCGGGCGGTCATGCGCACCCATCCGCAGATCGGCGGCGACACGCTGCGCAAGGTGATCGAGGAGTTCGAGGGCCACACGTTCCTGACCATGGGGATGGAGATCGCCTATTGCCATCACGAGCGGTGGGACGGCGCCGGCTACCCGCGCGGCCTCGCCGGGCCGGAGATCCCGCTCGCCGCCCGCATCGTCACCCTGGCCGACGCCTACGACGCGATCACCAGCCTGCGGCCTTACAAGGTCGCCTGCGGCCACGACGAGGCGGTGCGGCGCATCGCCGGTGACCGCGGCAAGCACTTCGACCCGTCGCTGGTGGACGCTTTTCTGCGGTGCCATGCGGATTTCGATCAGATCCGGCGCCGGTCCCTGGATCGGGAGCCGGACGCCGATCCCGGGAGGCCCGCGCTCTACGCGGTCGGCGGCTGAGCGCCGGGCGTTTCCTGGGGGGCGGGTGGAGCGGTTGGTTTCTTGGAGGGACGAGGATGATTTCGAGCGAGCTGGTGCGGCAGCCGGCGGTGGCGCCGGTTGGGCGGGACGAGAGCGAGCGGACGGCCGAGGAGCGGCGGTCGCCGCGGCGGCGGACGCTGGCGGCGGTGCGCGTGCTGGAGGGGCCCGATTTGGGGGATGTGGGGGACGGGCTGGTGGTCACCGACCTGAGCGCCGACGGCGCGTTCATCCGCGGCGCCTGCGGCACGCCGGCGGAGACGCGGCTGCGGCTGGCGATCGAGATCCCGAC
>JBKKAU010000977.1:0-7139 GCA_046714475.1 Thermoanaerobaculia bacterium | reverse complement strand
CCGGCCGGGCGCCACGGGCGGCGCGGGGGGGGTGGGTTGGGCTACTCAGCGAGAGGGATCACCCGCGCTTCTTGCCGGGCGACTGGGCCACGGCGGCTTCCGGGTCCTGGACGCGCTCGGACTTGAGCTTGGTGACCGGGAAGCCCGGAGGGGCGGACTGGACCTGTTCGATCCTCAGATTGGGATCTTCGGTAAGCACCGGGGGGAGCTCGGCCGCTCGGATGTAGACCGGCTCCAGGCCGAAGGTCAGCACCTGGCCGTCCACGGTGACGCTGCGGGTGGCGGTGACGGTGTCCAGCACGCTACCGGTGACGCGGATCTTGTACACGTTCATCTCTTTTCTCCTTTTCGTACTACGTGGGTTGAACCCGGACGGCGGTTTGCCAGAACGCCGGTGTGACGCCGTACATGGCATCCATGCCGAACGGGATGTAACGCGAGGCGAACTCTTTGGACTGGTCGAACTTGAGCCCCTGGGGCTCGCGCGAGACCACGAAGATCGCGGGCCGGGGACCGTTGGGGGTGGCGAGTACGACGTCGACGGTGCTCTCGGTGCCGGCCTTGGGCTTGAAGTCGCGGACCAGCTCGAAGGCGCCCTGCCAGAGGTTGGGATCGGCGCCGAAGCTTTTTTCGGTGCGCAGCTTTTCGTAGGCGGACGAGACCTTCTGCGAACGGACGAAGACGACCAGGCCCTTGCGGACCTCGTCGCTGCGCACCAGCTCGTCGCGGAGGATGGAGTTGGCCATGAGCCGGTCCACGGCCGCGGACAGCTCTTCCCGGACCTCGATCACGTCCGGGGCGGCGGGGTCGGCACGGACGACGGAGACGAGGTTGGAGGCCAGGGAGCCGTCCGGGTGCTTGTGGGTGTCGTCGAAGAAGTCCTGGCCGTCGTAGGTGAGGAGGTTCTCGCGCAGGACACGGTAGGCGAGCAGGACCTTGCCGACCGCGAAGGCGCGGCCGATGCGCGTGGCCTTTTCCGTGGCCTGGAGGAGGGCGGTGCCGCGCTCGATGTCGATGGAGTCGAAGTCGAGGGTGACCTCGTACAGCTCGGGGCGGATCTTGAGCTTTCCGGCGAATCCCTGCTGGGCGACGCGGTCACCGATCCACTTGCGTAGCTCGGGGAAGACGGCGGCCCATTCGAGATTGACCTCCTCGGCGAGCGAGGGGTCCGAGACCACGACGGCCACGAAGGGCAGGAGGGTCGTCGGATCGGTCTTGTCGTAGATGTCGAGGGCGATCGGGGTCGCCTTGACCGCGATGGATTTCAAATCGCTGAGCATGGTTTTCCCCTAGCGCCGATCGATGTCGACGAACCACTTGCCGGGCGAGCCCGGGCGGGTGAACTTGCCGATCAGGATGGAGTTGGAGGTGACGGTGGAGACGGTGTCGTCGTCGACGATGAAGGCGTTGTCGCCGGGCTTGGGCACGGCGCCGGTGAAGGTGAACTCCCACTCGCCTTGAGCGTCGACTTCGACGAAGCGGACGGCGCCAAAACCGTTAAAGGTGTCGCCCAAGGTGCCGTCAGCACCGGCGGTGTTGTCCAGGGCCTTCCAGGCTACGCCCTGGGCGCGGAGGCCGGCGGTGTTGGCTCCGGGGACGGCGAAACCGTTGGCGTCGGTGCAGGTGATGGCGTTGAGGAAGATGCGGGCGCCGGCCTTTACGGGAAGGGGCAGGAACTGCGGTTGATGCACGGAGTGCATGCGGTGGACGTCGGCGGTGAGAGCTGGCATGGTCCTCCCTCCTCTCAGTTGGACCGGAAGCCCCAACTCGTGCTGAAGCGGTATTTCTGTTCGAGCTCGGCTTCGCGCTCGGGCGTGAGAGCGCCTGATGGGCGGGCGGCGGGGTCGGCGTCGGCCAGGCGGCCGGCGGTCAGGGCCTCGACGGCGGGAACGGCGGCAAGGATCTGGAGGACCTGGTCGGCGATCGAGACGTCGGCTGCCGGCTTCGCCGGATCGGCTTGCAACTTGACGGTGACGGGGTTGCGCGCGGCGAGCAGCTCGACCAGGAGCGGCCGGGCGAGCTTCGCCATGGCGGGGGTGACGCGGGCGCCAAGCAGGGCGAGGCGGCGGTCGACGTCGAGCTCGGCGCGCTGCCGGAGGAGCGCCGAGAGGGCCTGGGCTCCTTCAGCGACCTGGGCTCGCAGGGCGGCCAGCTCCGGCTCTCCAGAGGGAGTGGATGCGGTGGGGTTTTCCGGCGCGGGGGGTGCCTGGGGCGTCGGGGGATCGTCTTCGGGCATGGGGGTCTCCTTTCGGGTGGTCAGGACGTATTGCGGACGGCAGAGGGTGACCGGCGGAAGGCCGGGGATTGCGGGGCGGGCGTTGCCGAGGAGGGCGCAGCCGGTGAAGTACCAGCCGCCGGTGACGGGGTGGCTGAGCGCGATCTCGGCGGATCTGCGGGTGTAGCGCTTGTTGCGGACCAACTCGACCGTCGCCGGGTCGAGGTCGACGTAGCGCACCCAGAGGGCGGCGTCCTGGAGCCAGAGGCGTTCGCACCAGCCCAGGGAGGGGCCACCCCCGTTGTGGTCGAGGTTGAGGCTCGCCATCTCGACGGCGGGGTCGTAGGCGCCGGCCATCTCCTGGAGGCGCTGCGGGGTGATGTTGATGCCGTGGCTCTCGGTGAGATCGATCGGGACGAGAGCCGGGAACTCCAGCGCCGGTGCGGTGTCTGCCGGGGCGTAGGCCAGCTCGAGGAGGTGATCGGCGGCCGGGGTCCAGAGGACGGCGCCGCTGATGATGCGGGGGCTCGGGTTGGGCTTCATGGTGCCTCCGGGAGGAGTCCGAGAGCGGCGAAGAGACGGGTGACCGCAGCGAGGAGGTCTCCTCCCTGGGTCTGGGCATCGCGGAAGATGCGGCGGGTCTGCGCGGTCAGGTCCTCGGCGGCGAGGTCGAGATCCGGCGTTCCGTGGAAGCCGGGATCCGGGAGCGCGGGGCCGCCGGCCCCCGGCGCGGTGGGCCAGGGGCCGGTCGGCTCGGAGCCGACGTAGCCGAGGCGGCGTGCTTCGGCGGCGGTGATCGTTCCGATGCCGCACCGGCAGTTGTGACCGGCGGGCGGCCACCAGGTCTTCCAGATCGGGTGATCGATCGCGAAGACCCGGTTGTGCATCAGGGCGTGGTTGTGCTTCGGCCTCTGGCGGACGCGGTCGTCGCCGACCGTCCACCAGACGAGGTAGGGGATCAGGCGTCCGGCGGCGGGGTTGCCTACGGTCTGTAGGTACCGGACCGCGTGCGCGGTTTGCTGGACGTTGTTGGTCAGGACCAGGTCGGCGTGGTGCGAGCTGGTGGGCAGGAGGCCGTGGGCTTCGTAGGTCTGGCGAAGCGTCGTCTGGAGAGCGGTTGAATCGAGGCCGGCGGCCTGGGCGCGCTCCAGGACCTCGTGGAGATCGGTGAGCAGCGGCCCCTCGGCAAGCGCAACAGAGGCCGCGGCGATGCGGCGGGCCGCGCTGGAGAGCGTCAGGAAGAAGTCTTGCGAAAGGCCCAGGTGGGCGGCCCAGAAGGCGGTTGCGGCGGTGGGCGTGAGTGCACGCTGCCAGTCGGGCGAGGCCAGGCGCAGGGCTCCCAGGTCTTCGCGGGCGTGGAGCAGGGCGAGCCCGCCGGCGTGGATCTGGGCGGTCGCGATGGCATCGACGGCGGTCGCGGGGGTGTTGCCGGTGACGAGGCGATCGAGGGGATTGGTGGTGTCCTCGTCGAGGAGCGCCAGGAGGCGGTCGAGGTGCGCGGCGAAGTAGCCGGTGAGGGTAGGGGCGAAGTGGGTGGCCAGGGCCTGGAACTGGTGGTCTCGGGCTTCGACGAGGGCGCCGTGGGCTTCTGCCTGGGAAAGGCGAAGGGACGAAAAGGACGACAGGGACGACAAGGACGCAAGGGGCGCGGTGGCCTGGAATTCGGGGGATTCGGGGGCGGTGTCCTGCTTTGCGGGTTGCCGCTCCACGACGGGTTCGCGGTCGAGGGGGGCGGGGACCCGCATGGTCATGCGGTAGTAGCCCTGGGGGACGGCGACTCCGTCGTTCAGGGCCTTGGTGATGCCCTGCATGCGCTGGCTGCGGTCGGCGGCGTCGGTGGCGTCATATAAAGATTTGGGGATGGGGGCGTCGGGCCCGAAGTTGAGCAGGACCATCCAGCGGATGAGCGTGTCGGACTCGAAGGAGCCCAGGAGGTGCGCGTCGTGCTGGACGGTCTCCAAGCGCACCTCGTTCGAGATCAGCGCTTTGGCGAAAGAGCCGGCGCCTCGGGCGAGGCCGCTGGTATCGACTTCACCGAGCATCAGGAGGGCTTGCGCCCGTTCGAGCCAAGAGACGAACGAGAAGTAGCTTGCGTCACCTCCCCGAGAGGCTTCGAGGAAGGTGATGTCGAGGCCGTCGGGCAGGGCGATGGACGAGCCGGTCCGGATGGTGTTGAGGATCGCGAGCATGCGGTCCTCCTGCTCTTTGTTGGCGATGTCCTGATCCGGCTTGTAGGGATAGGTCCCCTTGACGAGAGGCTGCGCGAAACGCTCGACGAAGACGGCCCAGAACTTCGAGGCGTGCCGCTTCAGAAACCAGACCCAATAGAGGCGATCGAGCAGCGCCCGGCCCCAGGGGTTGTCCTTGGTGCCGTAGGACAGGACCTGGAACTTCATGGGCGGGGCAGGGATGGGCGCGAGGCGGCCCGGGTGGGCGACGACATGGAGGGACTTGTCGGTCGCCGACCAGCCGAACCGCCACATGGGACGATCGATCACGTCGACGGGGAGCCAGGCGCCGGCGAGGGGGCCGCGCGTCATGCGCTCCCAGAGGATCTCGTTGATGGCAACGCCTTTAACAATCGCTTCCAGGATGTTGGAGATTGGGACGACGCGGAGCGGGATCAGGGAGAGCGCGGCGTGGATAAAGAGAGCGATCTCCTCGGCCTCGGGGGACGAGTCGGCCGCGCGGATGGTGCGTGGCAACGCGAGGACTGCTTTCACTCGCTTTTCCCAGAGGGCCGCCATGTTCGCGTCGCTCTCGATCATCCGGGTATACAGCTCGCCAACGCGGTCGCCGTCTTCCGATCGTTCACGGACGAAGCGGGAGGGGTGCGGGATCTCCTGCCACTTTCCGAACGAACCGAGCGAACGGAAGAGCATGGGATCGGCCCCGAGCTCACCCACGTAGGGGCGGAACCGGCGCTCGGCCGCGAGGGCGGTGAGCACCAGTTCGGCGAAGAGCCGATCGGAGGCGGACCGATCAGCGATGGAGGCGGCGGGGTGCATAGCGCTTGGGCCGTTCGATTACTTGAGGGCGGCGCACTGCCAGGTGTTGGCGGAGAGGCAGGCACACAGCCGCGGGTTGCTCGTGTTGTCGACGTAGATCTCAGGGGGTGCACAGACCGGAGGGAGGGTGGCGCCGCCGAACGTGATGCGGGGCGAGAGGGCTCCGGACCGGGTGATCGATCCGCTCTCCGTGGCGTAGGAAACGTGATCGGCCGAGAGTATTCCGCTCGTGTTTTTCAGGTCGACAGCGGCGCCCCCGAAGATCCTGGAATGGAGGACTCGGATGGTTCCCCCCGCAGTCTCGACGACCGCGGCCTGCGACGAAGAAGCGAGCAGCCAGACACCCGAAAGAGTGGCCGAGCCCGAAGAGCAGAAGACGTGTCGGGTGGCGGTCATGCCGTTCCCTGCGCGCTGGATCGAGGTGTCCTCCAGCGTGAGGGAGCCGCCTGTGATCGAGACGATTTCGATGCCGACGTTGGGAGCGGAACCGCTCACGAAGATCGCGATGCGGGCCAGAGCGGCCGGCGAGGCGGCCGGCGGTATATGGACGCCTTTGTAGCCCGCTGTGAGGACGCCCGTGAAGCTGAGCCCGACATCGGCGATCGAGCTGCCGGTGGACAGGGTCACTCCCGCGCCGGTCGCGCCGGTAATCTGGATCATCGGCCGGCCTTGCGGCTGGATGGAGCGCGTGCCTGGGGCTGTGAAGCCCTGGATCAGGGTGAACGGAGGGACGGTAAGGCTCGACTCCATGTAGGACTCGCCGGGATAGACGACGAGGGTCCACTGGCTCAGGAATGAGGGGTTTTGTGACGCCACGTACGAGAGCGCGTTGGACAGATCGGTGAAGTCGCCGCTGCCGCCGCTGTCCACGGTGATCGTGTGATAGAAGCTGCCTTCCGTCAGGTATTGGCGGAGATGTGAGCTGTTGTAAGGGTGGAGCCACCTCTTGCCGAGCCTGTTGCCCCGGGGGATCTGGGATTCGGCGGGGCAGGCGATGACAGGGACCCAAAGGACAGCAAGGACGACAAGGACGAGATGGGTGCGTTTCATGTTCACATCCTCCTCAGGATGTCCAGGGAATCGGTTCGGTTTACGGTAGGGGTCGCGTAAACGAGGGGCGGCGCGGCGGCCGCCCAGGTCGCGGTGAGCTTGCGCAGCTCGGCGACGCGCAGGGCATCGACGAGGTGATCGTTGTTCTTGGAAAACCGGCGGGTATCGCCGGATTGCGAATAGGTGTGGTTGGCCAGGAGGTGGCGGACTTCGGGGTCGAAGGGCAACTCGAGCCCGCGGCCGTGGAGGCGGCGCTCGATCAGTTGGGTGCCCAGCTCCTTGTAGGAGATGAGCATTTCCCTGCCCGAGGCCGGATCGAGCTGGGCTTCGCCGGTCGTGGGGTCGATCGCCGGCGTCGAGCGGTTGAAGACATAGCCGGAGAGGCGTTCTTCCAACTCGGGCGCCAGGAGGTCGACCAGGACGCGGCCGACGCCGGTCGCGTCGAAGCCCCAACCGCCGGCGGGCTTGAGGATCGCGTCGAGCGCGAGGATGAGATCGCGCTGGGCATACCAGTTCCAGCCGGTGAGGTGGATGCGGAGGACGAGCGCGTCGGCCAAGCCGTTGCGGCGCTCGAAGAGGATTTCCGTGACGGTGGCGGAGCCGACATCAACGCCTGCGGTGAGGTCGCCGGGCATGGAGCGGACGAAGTAGCGGGCCAGATCGGTGATCTCTTGCCGGCGGCGCTCGGCGTCCCAGCGGTCCCACCCCGAGACGTCGAGGGTGTCCTGGAGGACGGTGAGGTAGGGCTGCCGGACGTCGGCAGTGCCCTCGGCCTCCTCCGGGTCGTCTTCGGCCGGCTGCGGCTCTCCTTCATCGCCCCAGGTATAGGAGGGGTTCAGGCGGCGGGACAGACCGTCCACTTGGCC
>JBKKAU010000976.1:0-2254 GCA_046714475.1 Thermoanaerobaculia bacterium | reverse complement strand
GGCCTGGATTGGCTCGGCTTCCGCCGGGCCGACATGCGATGCGACGTGCGAGTGCGGCCTCTCGGAATGGTTCGCCTGTGCTCAGTACTGCGACGCCAGTTATTCCGCGCTCTGCATGAGCGGTACGTGTAATGGGATGCAGGCAAGCTGCTGCTGCCAGCAGTACACGGCAACCGGGATCAATTACTTCTGCGTCAACAAGAGGTGCGGCTATATCTTCCCCAATGAAGCGCACGCGCAGAGCGCTACTCCGAAGAGGTCGGGTGCCCCGGTGCCGTCGAGTCCCTCTCTGAGCCAGGAGCGTTGGGCTGTTTTGGAGTACCGCGTCGGTCCCAACCTGGAGTTGCAGGAAATTGAGGCCACCAGTTCCTCGGATACCGTCTTTGCCTCGAAGACCGTCCAAGCGGCGCGCGACAAGCGGTTGCAGGTTCCCCGCCTCGGGCCGGGCCTGTTCCGCGTCTTCCAGTTCGAGCCTCCTGCGGGCCGGCAGACCTTCCACAGCCGGGAGTCGACCAAGGCGCTCAAGGCGTTCATGGTGCCGCTCGGCCCTGGCGCGCCGCAGGAAGCGATGTTCGCGCTGAGATTGGAGCTGTCGGCAGAAGGGTCCCTCCTTCGTTCCGAGGAGATTTTCTCAACCGAGCCTGGGGTGAGTGAGACCCTGGGGGGACCTGTAGCGGCTTTCCTCGCTCAAGCGGGCTATCAACAGGCCGGCAGGCCGCTGGTTCTCGTCCTTTTCTTCCGGGCGGAAGAGGGCCGGGTCGTCGCCGTCTCTCAGAGCAACTACATCCCCTGACCCCGCGACCGGCGGAGGAGGGCTCCGGAGCGTGTTCTTTTTTTCCGGATCACGTGCCGTGGCCCCCACTCCCGGCCCTTTACAACCCCGCCCTCAGGACGTACCATGGCCTTCCTTGGCAGTGGCCCACGAAGGGTTCGGGCCCTGTGCATCGGTCGTTATCGAACCTCGTCAGGCCCGGAAGGGAGCAGCGATAAGGTATCCGGCCGAGTGCCGCAGACCAGCCGGAGCCCTTCGTGGGCCACTGCCACACTGTCATGACCTACCAGGTTTTAGCCCGCAAGTGGCGTCCGCAGGATTTCTCCAGCCTTGTCGGCCAGGAGCCGATCGTGACCGCGTTGCGCAACGCCCTGCGCGAAGGGCGGATCGCCCAGGCCTATCTCTTCTCGGGAATCCGCGGCGTCGGCAAGACCACCGCCGCGCGCGTCCTCGCCAAGGCGCTCAACTGCGAGAACGGCCCGGCCGCCGACCCCTGCAACCACTGCCAGCCCTGTATTGAGATCACCCGCGGCTCGGACCTCGACGTCATCGAGGTGGACGCCGCCACCTACTCGAAGGTCGAGCAGGTGCGCGACCTCACCGAGAGCCTGCGCTACGGGCCGGCGCGCGACCGCTACAAGGTGGTGGTGCTCGACGAGATCCACCGCCTGTCGCGCCAGGCCTTCGACGCTCTTCTCAAGATCGTCGAGGAGCCGCCGCCGCACCTGGTCTTCATCTTCGCCACCACCGAGATCGACGCGGTGCCGGCGACGATCCTGTCGCGCTGCCAGGAGTTCCACTTCCGGCGCGTGCCGTCGCTCGAGGTCGCGGCCCACCTGCGCCGCATCTCCGAGGCCGAGAGCATCCAGGCGAGCGACACGGCGCTGCGGCTGGTCGCCCGCGCCGGCGAGGGCAGCGTGCGCGACGCGGTCGCCCTGCTCGACCAGCTCGCCACCTTCGGCTCGGGAACGATCCCGGACGAGGAGGCGATCCGCCTGCTCGGCGGGCTCGACACCGCCCTCTTCCACCAGCTCCTCGCCGCCATCCTCCAGGGGGACGCCCGCGGGGTCGCGGCCGCCGTGCGCCGGGTGGAGGACGAGGGCTGGGACCCGCGCCACGTCTACAGCCAGTTCCTCGCCTTCTGCCGCGACGCGCTGCACCTCGCCATGGGCGGCGACCCCGGACAGATCGACCTGCCGGGCGAGGAGGCGGCGAGCCTCGCCGCGCTGGCGCAGGGCTCCGGCTACGAGAACCTGCTGCGCCTGCTGCACCAGCTCCTGACCAGCGAGCCGACGGTGCGCCGCAGCGAGACCGGGGCGCTCGCCGTCGAGATCGCCTGGCTGCGCGCCGCCGAGCTGCCCAAGCTCATCCGCGTCGAGGAGCTGCTGGCCGGAGGAGGAGGGCGCGTCGCCGCGTCGCCGCGTCCCGCTGCTCCCCATGCCGGGACTCCTCATGCAGGGGCGGGGCTTGTCCCCGCCCGGG
>JBKKAU010000975.1:0-2114 GCA_046714475.1 Thermoanaerobaculia bacterium | reverse complement strand
GTTGACGGTCGACCGCTTGCGCTGCCTCCCTGAATGCCGCCTGGTCGCCCCGGGAATCCGCACCGGAGCGGGCGACGGCGACAAGCAGCGCGACGAGCACCGCCAGCTTAGCAGCAAGTCTCATTCGAGGCTCCATGTCTTTTCCCTCCCTTCAGGGTCCTTCAGAGGGATCAATCCTACCTGATTCGTCACCTTGAGCCTTCAATGATCTCCAACAGCATGTTCCTCTATCTGGCCAGCAACTAATCGGCAGCGGCGAGTACTTATCCCGGTTTGGACCACGCAGGCTCCGGGGTCTGGCAGGCCGGGTGTTCTCCCGGCCCGGCCGAAAGCCCCTCAGAAGAGGGGGCGCTCTCTAGAATCGGGTACCTACAACCCCCGAGAGGTTCCACCCGCTTCTCTCTCCCGAGAGGTTAGAAATGGGTGGAATCTGATTCTGAGGAACCTGCAGGGCGCGCAAAACCTGCGCTCACACACCTGCTTAAGTAGAGAGTGGCCCACGCCGCAGGAGTCATGCCCTCTCGATTCGCAGCCGCATCGCAGATGCGGGCGCTTGCGGCACTGACTGTCTTTGAGACAAGGAGGAACGCTTGAAAAGCAAAACGATTCTCGCAGTGTTCGTGTTGTCGCTCCTGCTCGGTCTATCCCCTCTTTCCGCCGATTCCGTGATCCGGCACGGCATCGATGCCTTCACTACTGTGGGGGACGGCAGGACCTTCTACGACTTCGCACAGAGTCCCATCCCCGCCGGCTTCTTCTGCAAGGATTCCAAGGCGTTCACCGGCCGGGTGGCGTTCAAGGGTCTGCCCCTCACGACCGGGATTTCGGGGCAACTCCGGAACGCTGACACCGTCATCGAGCGGCTCGACGATGCCGCCTTCGACGCCAAGGGTACCGCGGTGACGCGCCTCCAGTTCCGGGCGCTGTCGCTGGTGAGCATCGCGCCCGTCAAGACCGCCTGCGGCGCCTTCCACGTCTATGTATCGCTCGGCGGCGAGCAGCGGACGACGACGATGAACATCTTCCGTACGCAACAGGGCGGCGGCGACTTCTTCGCGCCTCTCGCAGTCGATGTGCGCATGACGTTCATCCCCGTGAAGCCGGCGCGGAACAAGGCGCGGAGCTTGGAGCTCGCGGGGAGCTTCACCTTCCCTCCCACTCCCATCCCGTGGAGCCTTGCGGAAGAGGCGACGGCGAAAAGGATCGGCCCCGTCCTCGTCGACACCAACGGCGACTTGACCCCCGACACCCTGCTCCCCGGCACCTCGAACTTCTCGCCGGGCCAATCGCCAAACCGCTCTACGACCAATAAGTGGGGAGGAGGGTGCGGGTCTACGTGCCACGCCGCCGAGGGCCACCAGCACTGCTATACCAACCCGCCTCCCCCCTATTGCCTGGAAGAACCAATTTGAATAAGCGACCCAAGCCGGGAGGTACAGCCCGTCAAAGTGCCATCGAAGTACCACGTGCAACGGCCTCACCCGGTGGTCAGAACCTCTGAATGTCCTTCACGCCCGCCCCGGACAGGGACGGGCGTTGTTGTACCTTCTAATCGGCAGGTACTTCTTCTGGGTAGCCGAAAGCACTTCGACGTCGCTGGTTCATGCCGCGGCGTGGAGAACCGGAAGAGCTGGGGTTTACCTAGTTGACTTCTTTGGTTAGGTGGTTCTTAATATCGCACGGAGGTCGTCGCGGGATCAAATCATCCGACTCAAGGAGAAAGTGATGCGGAACATCATTGGTTGGAGATTGGCTGCAGTAGCATTGGTCTTGGCTGCAACGTTCTTGACCACACCGGCTGCCGAAAGCCAATATTGCGACAATTGCTGCTGCTCCTGTGATATGCGAGCCGTTTATACGAGTTGCATGGATGGCTGTGGCTGGGCTCCGTCCTGTCATAATGATTGCAACAACCAGTGGATGGCGGCAGAGAATGAGTGCATCCAGACCTGTCCCTGGCCAATCTGCTGACTGAACCTCAGCGGCATCCATCCGTGATCGCTTAAGCCGCTGGTTGGAGCCCTGCGCGTTCAGGTAGTAGGCGTCGTTTCACGTTCGGGTCCGGGGCCTCGGCCAGGAAGAAACTCCAGAGGCGGCGATCTCGAGTGTGAGCC
>JBKKAU010000974.1:0-1588 GCA_046714475.1 Thermoanaerobaculia bacterium | reverse complement strand
AGCTCCGGCGGCGCGAACAGGCCGGGGTGGCCGGCGAGCAGGACGCGCAGCAGCGTCGAGCCCGAGCGCGGCGGCGACAGGATGAAGACGGCGCGGCGGTTGCGCGGCTCGCCCCGCGAAAGCCTGGGCGCGAGCGGCGGCACGATGCGGCGCAGCTCCTTGATCATCTCCGGGGTGACCGGCCCGGCCTCTTCCTCCAGAGCGACCGCGGCCTCGCCGCGCAGGCGGGCGGCCGCCGCCGGGTACTCGCGCTCCAGGTAGACGGCCAGCTCGGCGGCGGACGGCGCGTCGAACAGCGCCACTACGTAGACGTACTCGCCGAGCCGCTCCTGAAGCAGGTTGATCAGGATCGCCGCCTGGAGCGAGGTGCCGCCGAGGTCGAAGAAGCTCTCCTCCAGACCGACGGCGTCGAGCCGCAGCACCTCTTTGAAGAGGTCGGCCACGAAGCGCTCGACCGGCCCGTCCGGCTCGGTGCGCCCGCGGCCGGCCTGGTGTCCTCCGGGTTCCCCCGGCAGCGGCATCCGGGAGAGGGCGCGGCGGTCCAGCTTGCCGTTGGGCGTGACCGGCAGCGCCGGCAGCGGCACCAGCAGTGCCGGCACCATGTAGACCGGCAGCCGCTCCTCCAGGAAGGGGCGCAGGTCGGCGGCCTCCGTACCCTCGGCGAGGACCACATAGCCCACCAGTTCCGTGTCGCCGCTCCGGCCCTCGCGCGCCAGCACCGCCGCGTCCAGCACCGACGGATGGAGGCGCAGCGCCGCTTCGATCTCACCGGGCTCGATGCGGTATCCCCGCACCTTGACCTGCTGGTCGATACGGCCCAGGAACTCGATCCGCCCGTCTGGCAGGAGCCGCGCCAGGTCGCCCGAGCGGTAGAGCCGCGCCCCCGGGGTCTCGCTCCAGGGGTCGGGGATGAAGCGCTCCGCGGTCCTGTCCGGCCGGCCGAGGTAGCCGCGGGCGACGCCCACGCCGCCGATCGCGATCTCCCCGGCCACCCCCAACGCCACCGGCCACAGCGCGCGGTCCAGGAGGTGGACGCGGGTGTTCGCGGCGGGCCGGCCGATCGACGGGGCCTCCGCGTCGTCCGGGGGGGCACGCTGGAAGCTGGCGAAGATGGTGGCCTCGGTCGGACCGTAGACGTTGAGCACGCGGCGGCCGTGGGACCAGCGCGCCGCGAGGTCGGCCGGGAAGGGCTCGCCGCCGACGCTCAGGGCACGCAGCCCGGTCAGGCGCTCCTCCGGCCAGAGAGAGAGCACGGCCGGCGTCAGCACGGCGATGGTCGCCCCCTGGCGCTCCAGGGTCGCCGCGAGCGCGTGCGGGGTGAGGCGCTCCTCGTCGGGGACGAGACAGAGAGAGGCGCCGTGGGCGAGGGCCAGGAAGACCTCCATCACCGAGGCGTCGAAGCCCGGGGAGAGCACCTGGGCCACCCGGCTTTCCGGCCCGACGGCGAACATCTCCCGCGCCTCGCGGAGGCGGCCGACGGCGGCGCGGTGGGCGACCATGACGCCCTGGGGCGTCCCGGTCGAGCCCGAGGTGTAGAGGACGTAGGCGAGAGCCTCCTGTGTAGGGGAGGGGCTTGCCCCCTCCCGGG
>JBKKAU010000973.1:0-2347 GCA_046714475.1 Thermoanaerobaculia bacterium | reverse complement strand
AGGCTCCGGCCGGGCGGCGCAGGTCGTCGTCTTCCCCTCGTTCCCGCTCCTCCCGGTCGTCGCCCGCGAGCTCGCCGGCAGCGGCGATCTCGCCATGGGCGGGCAGGATCTGCACCCGAACGACAAGGGGGCGCACACCGGCGACGTCTCCGGCGCTCAGCTCGCCGACGCCGGCTGCACCTGGGCCCTGTGCGGCCACAGCGAGCGGCGGCGCGACCACGGCGAAGGGGACGACCTGGTGGCGAGGAAGGCGGCGGCGGCGGTGCGCCACGGCCTCACGCCGATGATCTGCGTCGGCGAGACGCGCGAGGAGCGCCGCGCCGGGCAGACCCTGGAGGTGCTCGAGCGGCAGCTGCGGGCGGCGCTGGCGGGCGCTCCGGAACGCTTCGCCCTCGCCTACGAGCCGGTCTGGGCGATCGGCACCGGCGACACCGCCACCCCCGAGACCGCCCAGGAGGCGCACCGGTTCCTGCGCCGCCTGCTCGCCGAGGTCCGCGGCGAGGAAGTGGCGGGGACGCTCTCCATCCTCTACGGCGGCTCGGCCACCCCCGACAACGTGGCCGGCCTGATCGCACAGCCCGACATCGACGGCTTCCTCGTCGGCGGCGCGAGCCTTGACCCGGGGAAATTCCTGAGTATCATTCGTGGTTCCATTTGACGGCGCGATCGAGACCGAGTCCCGAGTCCGAGTCCGATAACGCTCCCGGAGGCTGATCCTTGATCTATCTGCTGTACACGATTCATGTGCTGGTCTGCATCTTCCTGATCCTGGTCGTCCTGTTGCAGCAGGGCAAGGGAGCGGACCTTTCCGTCTTCGGCGGTGGCAGCACCCAGGCCGCCTTCGGCGCCCGCGGAGCGACGACGCTGCTCCACAAGGTCACGGTGGCCTCCTTCATCGTCTTCGTCCTGACCACCGTGTCGATCACCATCCTGGACTCCGGCCCGGGCACCAGCTCGGTCATGGAGCAGGTCCAGGAGGAGACGCAGCCCGGGCCGGGCATGCCGAACCAGCCGGCCCAGGGTGCCCAGGGTGGGCAACCGGCCCAGCCGCCGGCCACCCCAGCGCCGGCTCAGCCGCGCTGAACCCCTCGCCCGGAAGCGGACATCCCGCCCCGGGCTTGCTAGAATGTTCTTTGTGCCGAAGTGGCGGAATTGGTAGACGCGCACGTTTGAGGGGCGTGTGGGGCAACCCGTACCGGTTCGAGTCCGGTCTTCGGCACCATCCCTCCCATCGACATCTCCCCTGACGACTCGTTCGACGCTTGATTTCTGGCGTCGAAGGTGTCACCATCCGCGAAATTCTCGTTGAAGGAATCTGGCTACTCCTGTGTCGAGTCGACTTGTGTTCACAAGAGACTTCAACGGGGACTCCTGATGGTTTCGAGCGGCCTCGAGGTCCGAGGTTCGCGATCCTTTCGGAAAGGAGTGGCGGCAGATGGCTCAACAGGGGACAGTCAAGTGGTTCAACAACGCCAAGGGCTACGGGTTCATCCAGGCCGAAGGCAGCGGTGAGGACATCTTCGTCCACCATACGGCGATCGTCTCTGAGGGGTTCAGGACCCTGAACCAGGGGGAGCCGGTCAACTTCGAGGTCGTGGAGGGCCCCAAGGGCCTGCAGGCCCGGAACGTCGTGCGCGGCTGATCCCACTCCATCCCGCGGCTCTGACAGGCCGGCCTGCGGTCCTCCTCTCCCGTAGCGTAGCAGCCGATCGGATAGACTGAATCGGGAGGACGAGATGGCCGAGACGACCGACATCAGCTTCCAGCCCGAGGCGCCGCTCCGGACCGGCGTGCCGAGCGAATCGACCGGCAAGCCCACCCCACTGTCCGGTGTCGAGGCCGGCGCCGAGGCCCCCGGGGTGCGCCCGGCTCCGGAGGAGATCGCCGCCTGGTTGCGCGGCCGGGACCTGCCGCACCTGGGCCGGTTGTTCGACGGGCTGACGGCGGCTGACATCGAGGGCCTGGCGGCGCGGCTCCGAGGCGAGAGGCTGCTCCCCGGTCCCCCGACCTGGGCTACGGGCGCCGCGCCGCGGGACCCTCTAGCGTTCGACCGGTTGCCCGAGGTCGGGCGGCTGCGGGTGCGCTACAAGAACCAGGAGCTGTCGCGGCGGCGGCTGGCGCAGCTGCGCCTCGTCTGGGAGGAGATGGGAGGGCGGCGGCCGGCCGATTGGACCGTCGCCGACCTCTTCACGGCAATGCCCGGGATCGTCCGGCGCGGGCGCCCGGTGGACTGGACCGAGCTCCTGAGCGCCCTGCGCGACACCTGGCGCGACCTCGAGCCCGGTGAGGCGCGGGAGCGCCTCACTCTGCTGGGGCGATGCCTGACAAGGATCGCCCAGGGCTGAAG
>JBKKAU010000972.1:0-10624 GCA_046714475.1 Thermoanaerobaculia bacterium | reverse complement strand
ATTTTACCAACTCTGGAGCCGCTCTTCTCATAAAAAGTCTCGGTTTCTGGACTTCACGACTGGTGAGGTCCAGCGGCAAGGCGAAAATACTACCCAAGTACCCGCAAGCTTGGCGTTCTCGCCCCCTGGAGGTGCGGCGGGCCAGGCTCGCCGCGCTGCTGTCCCAGGCGCAGGAGATCACCCGGGAGCAGGCCGCGCTGCTCGCGAGCCGTCAGGAGCTATCCAAGCAGATCCAGGAGGCGATGTCGAACGGGAGCCGCCTGGCGACGGTGCTGTGCCTGTCGGTCAAGGCGCACTACGGCATCCGGTCGGAGAAGCTGGCCGAGTTCGGTCTGCAGCCGTTCCGCGGCAAAAAGAGCCAGGAGACGCCGTTCCCACCGGAAGATTCCGGAACCCAGAGCTGATCGCCCGCCGCATCGACGTACTTTCAGGGAGGCCTCGCGCCTCCCTTTGCTTTATGCCCCCGCTTCGTCCTCCGCCTCGCCTCCCTCGCCGTTGCCCTGCGTCCACCCGCCTCGCCTCATGTCGCCGTACAACGCCTCAGATCCCGGTACAACGGCTCATTATCCGTAGATTTGTCTTATATCCAGGGATCTGAGGCATTGTCCCGGGATATGGAGCATCGTCTGCGGATTGGAGCCGTTGTCTCGGGACGCCAGCCGTTGTCTCCATCTGAGCCAGATCTCTAGACAACGGCTCAGATCCGCGTACAACGGGCCGTTGTCCGTGGATTTGAGGCATTGTCCCGGGACTGGAGCCGTTGTCTCCAAGACATGAGGCGTTTTTCCGGGATCTGAGGCGTCTCCCCGTTTAACGCCCCGCCTCGCCGCCCAACGGGTCAACTTGCGCCAATCGGGAGCATCTTGAGGAGAAGCGGGCCATGGAGGGAAACGTGGCACGCCTCCCTCCGCCTCGGCCTGCCGCCTCAGACTTGGGAGAACGTCAGGCCCCCCAAGGCCGCCGTCTTCGTCGAAGCCGATACGGAGGACCGTCCACCGCAACTCTTCGGGAGCCTCCTCGGGCTCTTCGAGAGACCGCCAGACCGCGACCAGCGGCCGAAGGCGTAGGCCACCGTCAGGCCTGCCAAGCGGCAGGTTGCAGTCAGCGCAAGCTTCTTGAGTGTTCATTTCGAATGCTTTAATTTCAGGGTGAGCCTGCATCCACCGGTCGGGAGTCCATTAACGCTCATTCGGTTCAGGAGGTCCAAATGACGAAGCGCTATCTCGGTGTCGGTCTTGCCCTCGGGAGCTTGCTGCTGGGTGGCCCGGCTTTCGGGGAGATCGGAACGATCGACGCCGTGCCCGCCGCCACCCTGCTGCTTCCGTACTTCGAGGTTGACCTCTCCAATCCGAACGGCGTCACCACGACGTTCTCGATCAACAACGCCTCGGACCTCGCCGCCGTGGCGCACGTTACGTTGTGGACCGACGAGTCGATCCCGACGCTCACCTTCGATGTCTACCTGACGGGCTATGACGTCCAGAGTCTCAACCTGCGCGACGTCTTCAACGGCATCCTGCCGCGCACCGCGGAGGCCGGCGCCGACCCGACGGATGGCATCAGCAACCAGGGCCCCCTGTCGCAGGACACCAACTTCCCGGGCACCTCCGGCCCCTGTGGCAGTGCCTCGACGCTGTACCCGGCGTTCCCGACCCCGGCGCTGTCCCCGACGCTGATCCAGCACATCCGCAACTCGCATACCGGCCATTCCTCGCCGGTGTACGGCGGCTGCGTGGGCATGAACTACGGCGACAACGTCGCCCGCGGCTACGTCACGGTCGACTCGGTCACCACCTGCAACTTTCAGTTCCCGAGCAGCACCGGCTACTTCACGGGTATCGCGGACACCCGCAACATCCTGTGGGGCAATGTCTTCTACGTCACCCCGGGCGAAAACTTCGCTCAGGGCGACACGCTGGTGCACATCGAGGCCTGCTCCACCTGCTTCGCCCCTGGCGACCACACCTTCTACGGCCGCTACAATGGTGCGACGGCGGCCGATGCCCGCGAGCCCCTGCCGACCACGATGGCTGCTGTTTACCAGACCAGCGGTGGTAGCACTGATTATCTCGTCTGGCGCGAAACCAATGCCGTCACCGGAGCCGCTATCCCCGTTCACTCCTGCGCTACCGGAAGGTTTAGTTGGAACCCGCTCAGCTTCTTCCAGATCCTGATCTTTGACGAAGCGGAGAATGTGGTGGACGCCGAGGAATGCTGGTGGGGCATCCCGGACTGCACCCCCGCTGTCATGATCCCGGCCGCGACAAACAGGATCAACGTCGCCAGCGACTTGCTGCCCCCCTTCTCTTTCGGTTGGATACACCTCAACCTCCAGCACCCCGCCATCAACTATCCAGATCCCTATGCCCAAATGTGGGTGACCACTGTGCAGAGCGCCGAAGGTCGGTACAGCCACGGCTTCCCGGCCATCCAACTCGACAACGCCAACCAATGACCTGGCGAATCCGTGTCTCGAAGAGCCTGATAAGACGGTTCAACTTTCAAGACCAGAAGGAGTCTCCTGTGAAGCTCAGATTGCTGTCGTTTGCAGCCGTTCTCTGTCTGTCGATCCCGCTCTCGACCGGCCCGGGCTTTGCCCAGGCCGAGGAGCTCAAGCCAGAGCCCGAGTTGGTACGCCAAATGCTCCAGGAAGGGTGGACGAAAGTTGCGGAGGGAGTGCTGCAGCGGACCGAGTGGGGGCAGGTGGAGACCTTCACCTATGGTGAGGACGGTCTACGCTGGAGCGCGCGAAGGCTCGCGGCCCGCCTCGAGCTCCTTGAGAAAGAATATGCGAGCCATCCTACCGAGGAGCTCGCCGGCGTCATCGAGAGCCTCGAGGGCCAGCTCATTGAGATGGACGAGGTCATGACGTCCGGCGCCGCCGGGGCAGAGGTCGTCAGCCCCGACGAGCTCACGGATTGTTCCACCTCTTACTCGGCGACGGCCGCCGCCGATCCGGAGACCAATCCTTCCGCCCCGGGTGCCAAGGCGAACGCCACCGCCTATTTCCACGCCAGCTGCGGCGAGATCGGGCACTCCTTCGCCTATGCCTACGCCCGGGCGACGGCGGGGATGGTGACCACGACCGAGAGCCAGGAGGACCCGAAGTACGACAGCTCCTGGGCGGACAGCGCCGCCTCGGCCAGCGCGCCCGGCAGCCTCGACTGCTTTTCCGACGCCTTCGGCCGGGCCTGGAGCGACGAGCTCAACATCAACTACGAGGTCTCGGATACCAACTACTCCTGCTCGCCCGCTGCGACCCCGGTCACGGCCTCGATCAGCGGCCCCTCCGATGTCTGGCTCAACAGCTCCCACACCTGCGAGACCGTGAGGTGGTATGCCAGCGCGACCGGAGGGAGCGGCGCGTATAGCTACAAGTGGTACCTCGGCACGGGCACTATCGTGGTGGGCACCGGGAGCTCGTACTCCAGGACGTACTGCCGGACCAATCGGCGCGTCGACCTCAAGGTCGTCGCCACCGACACCAGCTCACCCGCCAAGACCGACGATGCCACCTTCACCACCTGGATCCACTACTAGCAGCACCAGGAAGAGAGCCACCCCAATAGGTGCCACCGCGTTTCGAGAGGGCAACTGCAGCCTCGCCGCAAGTCCGCTTGCTGCGAGGCTGACGAGCCGCAATCCCATGGACTGTCTGGTCCTGGCGGGTTTGACTCTGTGCCCCAGGCGGGCGTAAGCTTATAACTACTTGCCTGTCAGTGGCTTGCTTGGTCGGAGAGGAACCGGATATGCATCGTTATCAGACGCGGCGGCGCTCCCTGTTACGCATACTCCCCCCGTTGCGGCTCGCGTTTGCGGCCGGCCTGGTGGCCGTACTCGCGGCGCCCGCGCTCGGCCACACCCCCGCGCTGGGACCCGAGCAGCCGATCGAGACTGTTCCTGAGTCTCTCCTGGCCTTCCCTCCCACGCTGGCCGCAAAGCCGGACGGCAGCTTCGCTGTTACCTGGTCCCGGAAGCGGCCGGCGTCGAACCCGGAGGTCGTCGTCCGGACCGGCTCCGCCACGGATGTGCTCGACGATCCGCTCGTGCTCGGGGGTGGTGAGTACCCCGCGCTGGAGAGTCACGTTGCGTCGATGCTGGATGGCTACGCCGTCATCTGGCGCGAAACCATCTTCGTCGGCGGCGCCGTGCACGTACGGTACCCGCTGTTCACTCAGCTTCTGGATGCGAGCGGCAACCCCCAAGCGCCACGCCGCGAGCTGCCGGTGTTGGCAGCCATCCCGCGGCCCGGGCATGGCATGGTGGCCTGGTCGGGGGAAAGGACGGGCATCCGGATTCAGGCGCTCAACAATGAGGGCGTACCGCTGGCGCCGCCTGGCCATCTCCGCATCAAGAACTTTGACGAGTTCAACATCATTGCCGCGGCGAGCGGCGACCTGGTGGCAGTCTGGAGATCTCAGGTGCTCCGCAGCCCGTACTGGGTTCATTTGGGTTATTGGGCTCAGCGGCTGAGTCCGCTTGGAAAACCCGTGGGAGCCCCTTTCCAGCTGTCGCCTCGCCGGCCACGAGGTACTCGTGACTACCTGTGGGCCGCCCTCGGGGACGACGGCACGCTGGCCGTGGCCACTGTCACCGCGCCGATCGCTACGTTGGTGCCGCGGAACCTGACGCTTCGCACCTTGGACCGCAATGGCCGTCTTATCGGCGGCCCCGTTGCAATCGCGAGCGTTGGGACGCCGCGTCCGCGGAGTGTGATGGCGCTCGCGGTCGCACCCGATGGTCAAAGCCTGCTGGTCTGGCGCGAGCAGGGCGACGGCGGGGAGCACACCGGATGGGCTCAGAGCTTCAGCCGGCGAGCCGAGCCCCTCGACGATCCCTTCCAGCTCCAGAGCGCGGAGAACCCCGACCGGTACGTCGCCTGTTGCGGGGACGCCGCTTGGGCTGGCGACAGCTGGCTGGTGACTTGGATCGGCAGGCCGGGCGGAGATCCGGGCGCGTCCGACTTTTCGGGAGCTCCCTACGTTCGCCGCTTCGGCAGCCACTGACACCTCACTCCCCGATCGAGGGGAAGCGGTACTTCTCCTGATCCCTCCAGCGTGCCTCCCGACCGGAGGGATCAGGGAGCCCGCCCGTGATACCATCCGGGTTGCATCCTGGCGGGTGTTCGTGCTCTGATTCCGCGACCGCCGGAGAAAGGAAGGCATGCATGGGCGCGATTCCGCTCGAGAAGGGGATCGAGTATCCCACCTCCGACGGCCAGCCCATGGCCGAGACCACCCTCCACCAGACCATCATGTTCGACTTGATCCACGGTCTGAGGAGCCGCTATGCCGCGGTTCCGGACGTGTGGGTGGGCGGCAACCTCTTCCTTTGCTATGAGGAGGGGAACCCGTCGGCGGCCCTGGCTCCGGACGTGCTGCTGGCCCGCGGGGTGGAGAAGTGGGCGCGCCCCAACTACCTGTTGTGGGACGAGGTGCCGCCGAGTCTGGTGATCGAGGTCACCTCGCGGTCGACGCGCCGCGAGGACCAGAAGAAGAAAAGGGACATCTACGAGCGGATCGGGGTGGAGGAGTATGCACTCTTCGACCCGTGTCGAGAGTACCTGCGCCCCCCGCTCCAGGGGCTTCGCCTGCACAACGGCCTCTACCAGCCGATCCCGCTGGAGCCGGACGGTGGTCTCGTACTCCGGACGGTGGGTGTCAAGCTGCTGCCGGAAGGGCATCGTTTGCGGATCATCGATTCCGCGACCGGAGAGCGCCTGCCATGGCCGGACGAAGAAGCGGCGGTGAGCGCTGAGGCGCGGGCGCAGACTGCCGAGGCCGAGGTGCGGGCTGCCGAGGCCGAGGCGTGGGCTGCCGAGGTCGAGGCGCGGGCTGCCCGGGAATCCAGAGCCCGCCAAGAGGCCGAGGAGCGGGTTCGGGCTCTGGAAGAGGAGCTGACCCGGCTCCGCGGACCGGGCCGATAGCGATCTGGGCTCGTCGTCCACAGGCCACGGAAATAAGTTCCCGCTATTCCTGAGGTCCCCCGTCCCGCGGGGGTGAGATACCCGGCCATCTCATGACAGCTCCTGATCAGCCCATCCCAGGCTGACCGCTCAATCGAGGGCGCCAGCTTCCGGGCAGGAGGTGGCCATGTCCACCGAGATCCTGAGCAGCAGCGTCATCGAAGCCGGACCGTCCTTATTGCTTCCGCATCTCGCCACCGGCCTGCCGTTCCTCTCGGAGGCCGAAGCCGTGTGCCGGGCCTTCAATGTCTACGGCGAGCTCAGCTTCAGAAGCCTCAAGCGCCCGCTGCTCGACCGGCGCAAGGCCGGGGAGAGCACCTTCACCTTCCTCGGCAAGGAGTACGCCGTGCCGGTCTACGTCTCGGCCGTCGAAGACACCCGGGCGCACTACTTCGGCGGCACCTGCGAGTCGCGGGAGGAGTTCCAGAACAGCATCGCGACGCACGCGCAGGTCCAGGCCTCGGTCGGCTTCTTCAGCGGCGAGATGAAGGCCAGCTACAACCGGGAGTTCGAGAGCAACAGCCTCTACGCCTACTCGTACAAGGACTTCGTCAGCCAGCTCGCGCACCTCGATTTCGATCCGGGGCCGGGCCTTCACGCCCTCAGCGACGATTTCGTGGCCCGGGTCCAGGCCCTGCCCGCGGAGGCGAAGACGGACAACCTCCTCCCGTTCGTCCGGTTCTTCGAGGACTTCGGGGGCTACTTCACGCGGCGGGTCACCCTCGGCTGCTCGCTGCGCTTCGCCGTCTCCGTCCACACCAGCAGCCAACTCGGCAAGGAAGACATCTCGGCCATGATGAAGGCCCAGTACGACGGGCTTTTCAACTCGGGCAGCATCGAGGCCGACATCAAGAAGAGCCAGGCCTGGAAGGCCTACAGCGCGAGCAGCCGGACGGACATCCAGGCCATCGGGGGAGATCCGGAGACCATCGCCGCCCTGATCGGAGTGCCGCCTCTGGATCCCAGCGGCAAGACGGTCGAGGCCTTCCAGGCTTGGGTGCATAGCGTCAAGACCGATCCGGCCATCTGCGATTTTGTCCTGGAAGGGATCTGGACGCTGTGCGGGGACAAGGCCGAGGCGGTACGGCAGGCCTGGAGGATGTACACCGACCTCCTGCACGCCCGGCTGACGATCCGCACCCTCTCCTCTTCGGTGCCTTTCCATCCCTGGCCGCCCCAGCCGCCGATCCAGCCGACGACGCCCGCCATCACCTTGAAGCGTCCGCTGCAGCCTCTCCAGCCGCCGGCTACGTTCTGCGGCTTCCAGATGGTGGTCCTGGAGCGGATGGAGGACGTCGCCGAGCCATTCAAGGTCCGGCACGATCGTTACTACTCCGTCGAGCTCCAGCAGCCCTGGGCGCCGGCCTATCCGAAGGTCTACCAGGAGATCCAGCGGGACCTCCAGACCGTCGCCAAGGAGGGCGACCTCGTCATCCTGTCGAGCTTCGGGATCGACTACAACATGGTCCCTCCGAGCGCGCTGCTGCCCCTGCTGCAGTCGGCCGGCGCCGGCATGAAGCTCGAGGACTGGCTGGCCAGCGCCGCGGCCGGCTATGAGTCCAACGGCTGGATCGGAGTACCCGCCAACTATGCGCTGGTGGGGATCCTGGGCAACGGTCCCGACACCGGGATCGAGGCCATGACGTACGCCTACTACAACCAGCCGCCGGTCCTGCTCTCGCTCGACGTCTATCTCTACCGGGACTCGTTGAACGGCCGCTTCACCTTGGGGCTCGGTGCCTGATCCGGCGCGCTCCGGGGCGGCGATCCGCCCCGGAGCCCTCTCTCCGGAGCGACCATGAGCCAATCTACCCCTCGGGCCCCCCGTCTGCTGGCGATCGGCCAGGCCATGGCGCCCACCGGGTACGCCCGGGTGCTCCACGGCATCCTGGGTCCCCTCCGACACCGCTTCGAGATCACCCACTTCGGGCTCAACTGTGTGAAACCGCCCGCCGACCCGGGCTGGCGCGTCGAGCCGAACCTCCTCCTGGGCGATGTCTTCGGCGCCGAGCGGCTGCCCGGGCTCCTCGACGAGGTCCGGCCCGACCTCGTCTTCCTCAACTTCGACCCTTGGCTCTTCGGCGTCTACCGCGAGACCCTGGCGGTCTGCGCCCGGCCGCCGCGGGTCGTCTCCTACTGCCCGGTCGAGTTCCCGCCGCCGAGCCCGCGCTGGGCCGCGCCCCTGGCGGCGCTGGACCGGCTGGTCTTCTACAACGAATTCGGGCGCCGCACGATGCTCGCCGCCTTCGACCAGCTTCCCGACGCGGAGCGGCCGGACCGGCTGCCCGCCACCGACTGCGTGCCGCACGGCGTGGACGCGGACGTCTTCCATCCGCTGGACCGCCGCCAGGCGCGGGAGCGGCTCTTCCCGGACCGGCCGGAGCTGCGCGGCGCCTTCCTGGTCCTGAACGCCAACCGCAATGTGGCCCGCAAGCGGGTCGACCTGACCCTGGAGGCCTTCGCCGAATTCGCCCGCGACAAGCCGGACGCCTGGCTCTACCTCCACATGGGGATGCGGGACCGCGGAGTCGACGTGCCGGCGCTGGCGCGACGCCTCGGGATCGCCGGCCGGCTGCTGCTCACGACCGAGTCGCCGGAACGGCCCGAGGTCACGGACGAGCACCTCAACCTGATCTACAACGCCTGCGACGTCGGCGTGAACACGGCCACGGGGGAGGGTTGGGGGCTGGTGGCGTTCGAGCACGCGGCCACCGGCGCCGCCCAGGTGGTGCCGCGGCACAGCGCCTGCGAGGAGGTCTGGGAGGGCGCCGGCCTGCTGCTCGACCTGGCCGCCCCGCGGGCCGCGCCGGGAGATCCGCTCTATGGAGTGGTCGCGACCTCGTCGCTGGCCGGCGCCCTGGAGCGGCTGTACCGCGACCGGGGCTACCTCCTGGAACGCTCGCGCGCCGCCTTCGCCCATGCCACCGCGCCGCGGTTCTCCTGGGACCGGATCGCGGAGCGGTGGGGGGAGATCTTCGACGAGGTGCTCATTCGAAATAGCCGCTCCCATTGACGAGGCGGACCCTGCCGCCGCCGGCGGGAGCCACCTTTGTTGGCACTCGTATTGCTTACAGATTTTCATCTATATTGCCGGATGTTCAGGCAGGTAGTTGATGTACCCCGATCTATATAAGACAAAACAGAAGCACTCCACTTCCAAGCGAGAACGAGCAGGCGATCCGCCCGTCGTTTGCGCTCCTGCCACTCCTTTCTGGAAAGCCTGTAGCGCTTTCGCCTTTTTCCAGCACTCTAGTTTGGCAGAGTCCCTTTCCTCACTCGGCTCCGATGTCCGGAGCCTTGCAGTTAGAGAAATGTCTGGTTTGACGACACGACAAGGAGATCGTAATGAAGAAGGTCTGGATTCGTTCTCTTGGGATGGTGGTTGCCCTGGCGCTCATGGCCGGATCCGCGCATGCGGCGAGCGGCCTGTTCTCGCCGATGGATCGTTCGCGCGAGAAGGGATTGGCCTTGGATGAGTCTTTCCAGGCGCTGATCGAAAGCCCCGCTACGGCTTCCCTGCGGCTGGTGCAGGCCAACTCCAGGGCGGTGAACGAGAAGACGACGGCGTTGACCCTCAACCTCGAACCGGGGCTCGAGCTGCGGGCGCACCGCGTCGAGTCCTATGTCAACAAGTCCGGAATGCTGGTGTGGTCCGGCGTCATCGAGGATTTCGGTTGGGCGAACGTCCCGTTCTCCCTCAAGGACCTCCGTTTCGATCCGATCAACTACTTCACGATGGTCCGGAACGGCGACAAGATCACCGGCAACGTCCACTTCCAGGGGGAGTGGTACAAGATCCGGCCGCTGCGCGGCGGCGGCCATGCCATCGTGGCGGTCGACAAGAAGTCCATGCCCGCCGATCACCCGAAGGAGTATGACAACCTGCCGGTCATCCCCATGGAGAACGGCAAGGCCCTGGAGAAGGCGGACTCCATCATCCGGGTGCAGGTGAATTACACCGCGACGGCCGCCGCGGCCTCGGGTGACATCGCCGGCCTGATCAACCTCGCGGTCGTCGAGACCAACCAGGGCTATACCAACAGCGACGTCTTCATCGACATCGAGCTCGCCTCCTCGGACCTGACCACCTATACCGAGAGCGGCGACTTCAACACCGACCTGACCCGCTACCGCACGGTGGGCGACGGCTTCATGGACGAGATCCATACCACCCGTAACACGGTGGCGGCCGACGTCGCCGTCCTGATCATCAACAATACGGCCTACTGCGGCCTCGCCTCGGGCATCGGCTCCAACGCCGCCACGGCCTTCGCCAGCGCGTATTGGGACTGCATCACGGGTTACTACTCCTTCGGTCACGAGGTCGGACACCTGCAGTCCGCCCGTCACGACCCGAGGAACGACCCGTCGACCACGCCGTATGCCTATGGCCACGGCTACCAGTACACCAAGAGCCCGAGCTGGCGCACCATCATGGCGTACAACTGCTCCGGCCTCGGCTGCCCGCGCCTCAACTACTGGTCGAACCCCAACAAGACCTACAACGGCAAGCCGATGGGCACGACCACCAAGAGCGACAACGCCCGCGTGATGATCACCACGCGCGCCACGATCGCCGCCTTCCGGTAAGGATTTCCGCTCAACGGGACGCTGCCGCCGTCTCTTCGTCTTTCGGCGGCAGCGGCCTTTCTTTCAAAA